>CAZXJK010000053.1:0-12893 GCA_964640895.1 uncultured Methylomonas sp. | reverse complement strand
GCAATAATTTTTATCAAGTTTATCACTTAATCCTAAATTGAGAATTGCTGAGTTTATCACCAACCGAAAATTTATTTTTTACTAGAATTTCAGCCATACCAGTAGTAGCATCATAGCTTCTGATTTCACCACAAAACTGTTGTTGATGGCTTTTTGAATAGCCTGTTAGGTAGTTTTGGTGCTCATGAGTATGATGACGCTGATAAAAGCCATCGGTATAGCCACGGTTGGCTAAATTGTCTAATACGCCAATGAGTTCAGGTTGAAACTCTTTGCCTGCTAATGCGTCATTAATGGCCTGTTTATAAACTTGGGCAGTGCGGGCAACATAATAATGTGATTTGGTACGACCTTCAATTTTAAGGCAGTCTACACCAATTTCTACTAGGCGATGTATATGCTCGACAGCACGTAAATCTTTAGAGTTCATAATATAGGTGCCGTGCTCATCTTCCATGATAGGCAGCAGTTCACCAGGGCGGCCTTCCTCTTCTAGGAAGTAGGTTTCATCTGCCAATGGATGACGTTCAGCGCCGCCACAGCTGGCACTGCTAGTATTTAAGTCATTAATTGATAAAGAGCCACCATCCAGAACCAAGTCGCCTTCGGCATTTTCATTGGCGGGTTTGGTATCGTACTTCCAACGGCAAGAATTGGTGCAAGTGCCTTGGTTCGGGTCGCGATGGTTAAAATAACCTGATAATAAACAGCGTCCTGAGTAAGCAATACAAAGTGCGCCGTGCACAAATACTTCTAACTCTATATCGGGACATTCTTGGCGAATTTCTGCTATTTCGTCCAATGATAATTCGCGGGACAAAATGATGCGTTCAACCCCTATTTTTTGCCAAAATTTAACAGTGGCAAAGTTAACGGTATTGGCTTGTACAGAGAGGTGTATAGGCATGTCCGGCCATTGCTCTCTAGCCATCATAATTAAGCCAGGGTCTGCCATAATCAGTGCGTCGGGTTGCATGGCAATAATAGGGGCAATGTCTTTAATAAAAGTTTTAACCTTGGTGTTGTGTGGAATGATATTAGTTGCCAAGAAGAATTTTTTACCAAGTGCGTGTGCTTCTGCAATACCTTTGGCAAGGTTTTCATCAAGAAAATCATTATTGCGCACGCGCAGGCTATAACGTGGTTGGCCTGCATAAATAGCATCAGCGCCATAAGCAAAGGCATAGCGCATATTTTTTAAAGTGCCAGCAGGCGATAAAAGCTCAATTTTTTTCATGACTTGGGTTAGGCAAGGTAATTAATTTCATTATTCTAACTGATTGTTAAGCAGTAAAATAGTGCAGTTATTTTATGGAGATAAAGGGTGTTATTGAACTTAAGTAAATAAACTACTTTGCAAGAGCGTAAAGATAAAATATAATGGTGGGTTTTTTACAGGGCGTAGAAACCCTCCTTGCCTTACTATGAATAATTATAGAAGGCTTTTAACCCGAAAGGAAAATTATGCGACATTATGAAATTGTCTTTTTAGTTCATCCTGATCAAAGCTCGCAAGTGCCTGGTATGATTGATCGTTACCGTGCTACTATTGAAGGAGCTTCAGGAACTATTCACCGTCTTGAAGACTGGGGGCGTAGACACCTAGCGTACCCAATCAAGAAACTTCAAAAAGCACATTATGTATTAATGAATATTGAATGTGACCAAGCGACTCTTGAAGAATTGGAAAGTAACTTCCGCTTCAATGATGCTGTATTGCGTCGTATGACTATTCTTATGAAAGAAGCAATAATAACGCCTTCTGTCATTGCTAGAGAAGACTCTAAAGTAGCTGAAAGCAGAGCAGCAGAAGCGAAAGCAGCGGCAGAAGCAGAAGCGGCTATAGCAGCTAAAAAAGCAGCAGAGGCTTCTAAAACAGAGGCTTCTAAAGCAGAGGCTTCTAAAGAAGCGGCTACTGAAGATTCAAAATAATATAACTAATACATAGAGGTTTAGCTTATGGCTCGTCAAATGAGACGTAAAAAGCACTATACTTTTGGTGCTGAAGGTGAAGAGAATGCAATCGATTATAAAAATATTGAATTGCTAGGTGAATTTGTAACAGAAACAGGCAAAATTGTACCAAGCCGTATTACGGGTACAACTGCAAAAAATCAAAGACAAATAACAACTGCTATTAAGCGTGCACGTTATATTGCTTTGATGCCTTTTTGTGATGCACACGACTAATTAATACTCGGTAACTATCAGTGAATTTTATTGCCAACTATATTATGCGAGGGCGAGTGCAAGCCATGTTTGTTGCCTCTACCTTGGCCTTATTATCGCTGTTAATGCCGCCTATTAGTATTGTAAGTTCAGCAACCGTCGCACTGGTAACATTGCGTCGTGGGGCATATGAAGGTTTTTTGGTTTTAATTAGTGCAAGCTTTGCAGCAGCACTCTTAGGTATCGTACTCTTTGGCAGTTATCAATTTGCCTTTGGTTATGCGTTACTTTTATGGCTGCCTGTATGGATGCTATCAATTGTATTGCGTGAAGGGCGACATTTGTCGTTAGCAATAGAAATTGCATCACTATTAGGTGCGCTTGCTGTTGCCGGTTTTTATCTATTTAGTCAAGATCCTGCACTTTATTGGCAGGCAATTTTGAATGTGATGGTTGAACCGATGTTAGCAACCGCAGAAGCACCTGCAGAACAGATTAAGCAAACTTTGAACATGGTTGCTAAGTATATGACTGGTGTTGTGGCATTAGGCTCCATTACGGGCTTATTGTTTGGTCTGTTATTAGCGCGTTGGTGGCAAGCGAACCTTTTTAATCCTGGTGGGTTTAAAGCAGAGTTTTTGACACTACGCATGCCAGCTCGTTTTACCATGAGTACATTGATTGTGTTTGTGGTAGCAAGTGTTGCATCGGGGATGCTATCTGAAATGGCATGGAATATAGGCATTATCTTATTTATGCTCTATACCTTTATTGGTACTGCCGTAGTACATGCACTGATTGCCGAGATGAAAGCCAAACGCTTTTTATTACCCTTTTTTTATCTGCTCCTGTTTGTTATCCCACATTTAATTGTGCCGGTAGCGATTATTGGCATGAGCGATACTTGGCTGAATTTACGCAGAAATATAAAATCCGCCTAGCCCTATTTAAAGGTGCTATGGCATCGGTATACCGATACATTATGAGGACGAAAAGATGGAAGTTATCCTTCTTGAGAAAGTTGTAAACCTAGGCGACCTAGGCGATAAAGTAAATGTAAAATCTGGATACGCCAGAAATTTCTTGGTTCCACAGCGTAAAGCTGTTATGGCGACTAAAGAAAAAATTGCTGAATTTGAAACACGTAGAGCAGAGCTTGAAAAAGCAGCCGCTGAGAAATTGGCAGCAGCGCAAAAACGTGCAGATGCATTAGGCAAAATTGAAGTGTCTATTGCGCATAAAGCAGGTGAAGAAGGTAAATTATTCGGTTCTGTTGGGACTGTTGATATTGCTGAAGCAATGACTGCTGCTGGTGCAGCTGTTGATAAGCGTGAAGTGCGTTTACCAGATGGTATTATTCGCCACCTTGGTGAATACGCAATTGATGTTAACCTACACACTGATATTACAGTGACAGTAGCTGTTAACGTAGTTGCTGAAGACTAAAATTATAAAGCTCCGAAGTATCTCTATCAAGAGATACCAGTAGGTAGGATTTTATAAAGCAATAAAAGCTAACCTAGTAAATCTTTATTTGCTAGGTTAGCTTTATTTGTATTATGCCTCGCACTTGTATTTATTCAGTCATATTTACCGCTTTACGACTGATAAATTACCAATCTTTTATGCTGTTTAGTTCATAACAGTCATCATATTCTACCTTTTCATACTTCCAAAGCCTTGTAAGTATTTATTTGGATATGCTCATCATCATGAGAGCAGAAAATGCCTTTACACGAAAATCACTTTACCTCTTTTAAAGAGTCGATAGATTCGTATAGTCTGCCAGAACAATTTACTTTCCCCTTTTATTACCAACCACATCCGCTGTGTTTATTAGCCGCCAAAGAGTTACAAAATCACCTCGCAACACAACAAGAATGGCAGCATAATTTTGGTGTAACAACAAATAAAGCAACAGCCATTGGGAAAATGTTTGGTGTTTTATTGGTGAAAGATAAAACCAATGCAATTGGTTATTTGGCGGCTTTCTCTGGAAAAGTTGCTGGCACTAACCATCTGCCAAAATTTGTTCCTCCTGTTTTCGATATGCTTGCTACTGATGGTTTTTTTATGGCGGGGCAACAAGCGTTAAATGGCATCAGTGCCCAGATTAAAACACTAGCAGAAAATCCAAAAATCCCAGAGTTAGAAGCATTATTAAGCACTGAAATAGCAGCCTCTAGTTTAAAAATAAAAGCACATAGAGCGATGATGATTGCAGGGCGTAAAAGCAGAAAGTTGCGCAGGGCTGTAGCAGTCAATGAACTGAATGCTGATGAGTTTTTGCAGTTGCAGAAGCAGCTTGCTAAAGAAAGTATTCAGCATAAAAATCAGCTAAGAGACTTAAATATTTACTGGGGGGACAGAGTTGAAACGGCAAAACAAACCCTTAATCAATTTACTGCTGAATTAACCGCTTTAAAAAATCAACGTAAACAACTATCTGCGACCTTACAGCAACAACTTTTTGATCAGTACCATTTTTTGAATGTAAAAGGGGTTAGCAAAAGTTTAGGCGATATTTTTAAAGAGACCACTCGATTAACACCTCCTTCAGCAGCAGGTGAGTGTGCTGCACCAAAATTATTACAATACGCATTCCTGCATGAGCTGCAGCCTTTGGCGATGGCTGAATTTTGGTGGGGAGCATCACCTAAGTCAGAGATTAGAAAACATCAGTATTTCTATGGGGCATGCCAAGGAAAGTGTCAGCCTATTTTAGAGCATATGCTGGATGGAATGGCAGTAGATGCCAACCCCTTGTTGAATAATCCTGCTGCCGGTAAGACTATTAATATTATTTATCAAGATAAGGTCATGTTGGTTATCAATAAGCCCGCTGAGTTCTTATCAGTACCGGGCAAAAATATTGAAGATTCGGTCTATCTACGTATTAAACAAAGTTACCCTAGGGCAACAGGTTCACTTATCGTGCATAGGCTGGATATGTCTACCTCAGGCTTAATGCTGATCGCATTAACAAAAGAAGCGCATAAGAATCTACAAAAACAATTTATTAAGCGCAGCGTGAAAAAACGTTATATTGCCTTATTAGATGGCTTGCTAACAGAAGATTCGGGTATTGTAGACTTGCCGCTACGTGTGGATTTGGATGATAGGCCGAGGCAGCTGGTTTGCTATGAGCATGGTAGGTCTGCTATTACTCGCTGGGAAGTGATGCAACGTCAGGGTAAGCAAACCAAAGTTTATTTTTATCCTGAAACAGGGCGTACTCACCAACTACGCGTGCACGCTGCACATGTAAAAGGTTTGAATATGTCCATTGTGGGGGATGATTTGTATGGAAGCAGGGCTAAGCGTTTACATTTGCATGCCGAATATTTGCAGTTCAGTCACCCTAGTACCCAGGAGCTGATGAGCTTTCAAGTTGATGCTGAGTTTTAAAGGTTTTGTGAGTTTAAGCGGCTGTTCAAGCTGCTTGCAAAAGCCCTCACAATAATGTGAGGGCGGTGTGTCTTGGACAAGATTACTTTAAACTGACTGACCTTTAAGTGAAGCAAAGCACTCTTTCCAGCTTGCATGCTTAACCGTTAGGAAGTTTTCTAACCAAGGGATTTTTACACCACTTAAAAAACCGATAGATAATAAGCACCAAATAGCCGCTAGTTCATGTGGATTATTAGTTAACATGATTGATAGCACTGGGCCGAAAATAAGTGAATAAAGCATCACTCTATAAGAACCATAGAGCAGCGGTAGAAAAAAGGCAATCACGAAATAACTGTTGCGAATGAAATGGCAGTCATTTGATGCCCATTGCCATGCAATATGCCAGTCACCCATGCTGGACACAAATTCTGTTGATGAGCAACTTGCCATACCGTTACCACCGCTCATCAGTAATTTTATATCAGTGAGTGGTTCGCAGGGAATCGCAAAACAACCTGGTAATGTTGGGTTAATGATAAGGCCACATAAAAATAAGAATGACACTAATCCTGATAGGGCGGTTGTGGATGTTATCCAATACATGCGGCGTGTCCTAGGTATAAAGGATAGACAAAACCAAGTAATGAAAAGCGGCTGAAAACTAATATGGAGATAGCCTAAAAATGCGTACAAAGCATTATTTGGGTCAATAGTGCCAAGTGTTGTGTAGTTAAATGCTTGCAGTAACTCCATTAAAGAAAAGTAGGCCAAAGTCATGGCGCGTAAATTGTGTTTGCCAGAAAAACCCTCCACTTTCCATTCTGAGCCACCTCCTAATTCAGATACGTATGTTAAACTTTTCCTTGCTTCTAACCCCGCGCCTGTTAATCCAATCAAAGCCATTACTGTAGATGCTTCACCACTCCAACACATGATTATTCCTAAATTTTATTATTATTGAATTTTTATCTAACTTTAAAATTAGATAAAAGAAAAGACCATTTTAATTTAATGATAGGCCTTTGTATATTAGGTAAATTGAATTGGCGATCAATAGGATCAATTACTCTAATTTTCTCAAGAAATTATTCGATAATTTCGTGTGTAGTCATGGTTTGTGTGGTAATAGGGAGTAATTAAGCATTATTTAAGTTGCGTGTTGGCTTATAAACTGATACTTTTCTCTGCTGTCACTCGCACTATAAGAGTGCTAATAATTATTATAAGAGGCAGCTGTGGCGAAATACCCTGAACTCAATGCGCGTTCGCAACAATTACTCAAAAACCTGGTTGAACGCTATATACATGATGGCCAGCCCGTCGGGTCACGAGTTCTATCTAAAGATTCTGATTTAAACCTGAGTCCTGCCACCATACGCAATGTGATGGCTGACTTGGAAGATTTAGGCTTGATTCACTCACCGCATACTTCTGCCGGCAGAGTGCCAACCGTTAATGGCTATCGTTTTTTTGTAGATACCTTATTGACCGTTAAGCCGTTGCATGGACAAGAGCTGGATAAACTGCATAAAGGCTTGGACGGTATTGATAATGAAGAGGCTTTGAGTATGGCCTCTAAATTATTATCTGATACCACACAAATGGCGGGGGTGGTTACTCTACCGCGGCAAGATTTGGTTTGTTTACGCCATATCGAGTTTTTACCGCTCTCTAATACCCGTGTATTGGTTATTTTTGTCACTAATGAACATGAAGTGCATAATCGTATCATTCACACCTCGAAAAAATTCTCGGCGGCACAATTGCAACAAGCCGCTAATTATTTAACGTCACAGTATTCCGGGCAAAGCCTTGCCACAGTACGTGCAGCAGTTGTCAAAGAAATGCAAGTTGATCAGCAACGTATTAATCAAAATATGCTGGATGCCGTCACGATGGCGCAGATGGCGTTTGAAAATGATGCTAGCCATGAAGATTATGTGTTATCGGGTGAAACGAATTTAATGAGTTTTGCCGAACTATCAGATATGGAGCGTTTGAAGGGCTTATTTGATGCCTTTAGTCAGAAGCGTGGCATTATTCATTTATTAGATAAATGTCTGGCAGCGGACGGTGTGCAGATCTATATTGGTAAAGAGTCGGGTTATCAAGCATTTGAACATTGTAGTTTGGTCACTTCACCTTATACAGTGAATGATGAAGTGGTCGGTGTGTTGGGCGTTATTGGCCCTACCCGTATGGCCTACGAAAAAATAATACCCTATGTAGATGTGACCGCAAAATTATTGAGCGCAGCTTTAAATACCAAGTCTTGAAAACAGGGTAGGAGGGAGCCTTTGGCTGCGAATTGATAAGTAGTAGCTAAAGGCTCTATCCTACTTTTTAAGCATGTACCCTCTTGAAAATAAATTAAATCCCCCCATGATAAGTGGCATATTTTTAAAGTTATAAATAATTTTCTGGAGCACAATAAATGAGTAATGAGCAGACACCTGATACTCAGTCAGATAGTGATTTGATTGAAGAAGTTCTTGAGCAAACTGCCGAGTTGGAAACTGAAGAAGTCGAAGCCGTTGTAGGGGAGGTCGTTGAGGAAGAAGTTTCTGTTGCCGACCTACAACAACAGTTAGCAAAAGCAGAGCAAAAAGCGATTGAAAACTGGGATAAAGCTTTGCGTATTCAGGCAGAAATGGAAAACCTGAAGCGACGCACCCAAAAAGATTTAGATAGCGCCCATAAGTATGGCTTGGAAAAATTTGCTAAAGAACTGCTAAGTGTGATTGATTCTTTGGAATTAGGCATACAAGCAGCGACCAGTGATGCGCCCGAAGTGATTAAGTTAAAAGAGGGGAGTGAATTAACGATCAAGCAATTTGAAACGGTATTTGCTAAATTTAATATTGAGGCGATTGATCCAACAGGCGAAGTATTTAACCCTGAGTTTCATCAAGCAATGAGTATGTTGCCATCAGTAGAGGCGGAGCCGAATACAGTCCTTAATGTCTTTCAGAAAGGCTACGTATTGAATGGTCGTTTAATACGCCCTGCGATGGTTGTAGTTGCACAGGCACCTGCATAATTTATAGTGGTAAAAGTTGTAAATCAGGCTTGAAATATAAATTTACAACCACATATCAGATTTAACTTTTAAAATATATAAATACTTTTTGGAGCTTTCAATGGCTAAAATGATTGGAATTGATTTAGGCACAACTAATTCATGTGTTGCGGTACTGGAAAACGGTAAAGCACGTGTTATCGAAAACAGCGAAGGTGCACGTACCACACCTTCAATTATTGCGTTTACTAAAGACGATGAAGTCTTGGTAGGTCAATCTGCAAAACGTCAAGCAGTAACTAACCCTGAAAACACTTTATTTGCGATTAAGCGTTTAATCGGTCGCCGTTTTAAAGATGATGTCGTACAAAAAGACATCAAAATGGTGCCTTATAAAATTGTCGAAGCTGAAAATGGTGATGCTTGGGTAGAGTGTCATGGTAATAAAATGGCAGCTCCTGAAATTTCATCACGTGTTTTGATGAAAATGAAAAAAGATGCAGAAGCATTTTTGGGTGAAGAAGTCACCGAAGCGGTTATTACCGTACCTGCTTACTTCAATGATTCACAGCGCCAAGCAACCAAAGATGCAGGGCGTGTTGCAGGTCTTGATGTAAAGCGTATTATCAATGAACCTACAGCAGCAGCATTGGCTTTTGGTATGGATAAAGCCAAAGGCGACTCAACCGTTGCAGTTTATGATTTAGGGGGCGGTACTTTTGATATTTCTATTATTGAAATTGCAGAAGTAGAAGGCGAATACCAGTTTGAAGTATTATCAACCAATGGTGATACTTTCTTAGGCGGTGAAGATTTCGATTTACGTATTATTGATTATTTGGCAAGTGAATTTAAAAAAGACAATGGCATTGATTTACATAATGACCCATTAGCTTTACAACGTTTAAAAGAAGCGGCTGAAAAAGCAAAAATTGAACTTTCTTCTACTGAACAAACAGATGTTAACTTACCTTATGTTACCGCTGATGCATCAGGCCCTAAGCATTTAAATGTTAAATTGACACGTGCTAAATTAGAATCTTTGGTTGAAGATTTAATTGAACGTACTAAAGGCCCTTGCATGACGGCACTGAAAGATTCAGGTCTTGCTACCAGTGAAATTGATGATATTATTTTGGTAGGTGGTCAAACACGTATGCCGAAAGTTCAAGAAATGGTCCAAAGTATTTTTGGTCAAGAACCGCGTAAAGATGTGAATCCTGATGAAGCAGTTGCACTGGGTGCGGCGATTCAAGCGGGTGTTTTAGGGGGTGATGTTAAAGATGTCTTATTATTGGATGTGACTCCTCTGTCTCTCGGTATTGAGACAATGGGTGGTGTCATGACTAAGTTGATTGAAAAAAACACCACGATTCCAACCAATGCATCACAAGTTTTTTCTACTGCTGAAGATAATCAAACTGCGGTAACCGTACATGTATTGCAAGGTGAGCGTGAAGTTGCTGCAGGTAATAAATCATTAGGTCGTTTTGATTTGGCGGATATTCCACCAGCACGTCGTGGTGTACCACAAGTTGAAGTTGCATTTGATATTGATGCTAATGGTATCTTAAATGTTTCTGCCAAAGATAAAGCAACGGGTAAAGAGCAATCTATTATCATTAAAGCCTCTAGTGGTTTATCGGATGAAGAAGTGGATCGCATGGTAAAAGATGCGGAAGCCCATGCGGAAGAAGATAAAAAAATCACTGAGTTAGTTTCTGCGCGCAACACTGCTGAAGGCATGATTAATGCAACTGAAAAATCAGTTGAAGAGTTAGGCGAGCAAGTGTCTGCAGAAGAAAAAACAGAGATTGAAACGGCGGTAGAAGAGCTGAAAGAAGCCGTTAAAGGTGATGATAAAGACGCTATCGAAGCTAAAACAACTGCTTTAACTGAGCTGTCAGGCAAGTTGGCTGAGCGTGCTTATGCACAACAAGCAGGTGCTGAAGGTGCTCCGGAAGCAGAGGCTGAGCAAGCTGCTGATGTAGATGATAATGTTGTTGATGCGGAATTTGAAGAAGTAAAAGACGACGATAAAAAATAGTCGTAAGGGGCGAGTATTATTGAATTCTTGTCCCTTAGTTTGCTCCATTTTTAATAATGGAAAACGCCTCGTCACGGGAAAATCCCGTGCCGGGGCGTTGTTGTATCAAATGAAAAGTAAAAACAATTTAAATGTTAGGGTGTGGACTAGAAAATGGCAAAAGAAGATTTTTATAAATTGCTGGGTGTTGAAAAAAATGCAAGTGAAACAGAGATAAAGAAAAGCTATCGTAAGATGGCAATGAAATTTCACCCTGATAGAAATAAAGAAAAACCTGAGGCTGCTGAGAAAAAATTTAAGCAGATTAAAGAAGCTTATGAAATTTTATCAGACCCACAAAAACGTTCTGCCTATGACCAATTTGGGCATGCTGGGGTAGATAATTCAAGAGGTGGTGGCCCAGCTCGCGGCGGTGAAGGTTTTGGTGATGTTTTCGGCGATGTTTTCGGTGATATTTTTGGTGGCGGTGGCGGTGGTCGTCAGCGTAGTAGTGTACAGCGTGGGGCCGATTTACGTTATAACCTAGAGCTTACTTTAGAAGAGGCTGTGGGAGGTACTGAAGCCAAAATCAGAGTACCTGTGTTAACGGCTTGTGGTGAATGTAGTGGCACAGGCGCGAAGAAAGGTTCTAAGCCTGTTACCTGTACAACCTGTCAGGGGCATGGACAAGTCAGAATGCAGCAAGGTTTTTTCTCTGTGCAGCAAACCTGTCCTACTTGTGGTGGTAACGGTCAGCAAATCAAAGACCCTTGCCGTAAATGTCACGGCCAAGGACGTGTACAAGAGAATAAAACCTTATCAGTAAAAGTGCCACAAGGCGTGGATACTGGTGATCGTATTCGTTTGGGTGGTGAAGGTGAGGCAGGAGCACATGGTGGCCCAGCAGGTGATTTGTATGTACAGATTCAAGTAAAAGATCATCTTATTTTTACCCGTGATGGTGCTAATTTATACTGTGAAGTGCCGATTAGTTTCCCCGTTGCCTGTTTAGGGGGCGACCTGGAAGTGCCGACTTTAAGCGGTAAAGTTAAATTAAAAATCCCTGCAGAAACACAAACGGGTAAATTATTCAGACTACGTGGTAAAGGTGTGAAGCCGGTGCGTGGTGGTGCTGTGGGGGATTTGATGTGTCGTGTACAAGTTGAAACACCAGTACGTTTAACCAAAGAACAAAAAGCATTGGTAGAAAAATTAAAGGATTCTTTATCGGGAGGCGGCAAGCAGCATAGTCCGCAAGAGCACTCTTGGGTAGATGGCGTAAAAAGCTTTATCGATAAATTAACCGGATAATGAAGATGATGAGAGTTGCAGTAGTAGGTGCGCCTGGACGCATGGGCTTATGTCTGATAAAAGCAGCGGTATTAGCTGAAACAACTGAGTTAACGGTTGCAGTTGCTCGTACTGGTAGTGCGGCTATCGGTAAGGATGCAGGTGACCTGGCAGGCATTGGTACGCTGGGAGTTAATGTTGTCGATGATTTGACCAGTGTGTTGGATCAATTTGATGTATTGATTGATTTTACCCGTCCAGATGTTTCCATGCAGTATATCGAGTTATGTCGTAGTGCAGGTAAGCAGGTTATTATTGGTACGACGGGCTATAGTGATGCTCAGAAAGTAGGCATCAATACAGCAGCCCAAGATATTGCGATCGTGCTTGCGCCGAATATGAGTGTCGGTGTAAATTTATCACTTAAGTTGTTGGCAATGACCGCTAAAGTGATGGGTGATTATACGGATATTGAAGTAATCGAGGCGCATCACCGCCATAAAGTGGATGCACCTTCAGGCACTGCTTTACGCATGGGTGAAGTAATTGCCGAAACCCTAGGGCGCGATTTAAAAGACTGTGCTATTTATGGGCGAGAAGGTGATATGGGCGAACGTGACCGTAAAACTATCGGCTTTTCTACCATTCGTGCTGGTGATATTGTGGGTGAACATACCGTTATGTTTGCTGATGAAGGTGAACGCGTAGAAATTACTCATAAAGCAACCAGCAGAATGACCTTTGCTAATGGTGCCGTCCGCGCAGCTATTTGGTTAGAGTCGCAGCAGCATGGCTTGTATGATATGCAGGATGTTTTGGGTTTGAAAGAGCTTTAGGTTTTGAGGTATTCAGGAGTGCTGTTAGGATAAGCCTTCATGCCAGAGAGTCACTGCCATTAAGTTGGTAGCCAGTTAAGAGGTATGTTGTAAACAATAAATTACCCTGTAGGCTGGGTTAGATTTTTTTGCGAAGCAATAAAAACGTAACCCAGCAAAG
>CAZXJK010000052.1:0-13093 GCA_964640895.1 uncultured Methylomonas sp. | reverse complement strand
GATTATTTTTTTCCATCTCCCTTACGCCCTTTACGCAAGACCGCACCTACAACTAAGTCAATTCCTTGACTTAGTCTTGCTACTGCTTCTGCAGTTGAATAATGATACTCTACTCCATTCAAGTCACCACCCACCAACACCAAACATTCAGCTCATCAATATTGCTCATATGATTTATACAATGCCATATTCCCTTGCTTATCAAAAGCAAGCACTTTAAAAGGTGCCTTTTTAACCCCCATCTCCATACCTGGAGTACCTACCACCATACCAGGAACAGTCAATCCCTTAATAGCAGCCTTAGCTTTTAACATTGACTTTATATCCCGCGCAGGAACATGACCTTCCACAATATAACCATTAATTATTGCAGTATGACAAGAAGCCAGAGAACGAGTAACCCCATACTTATCTTTTATATCCTGCATATTCTCTGTCACATTATCAATAACATTAAAATCATGTCGCTTTAAATGTTCCAGCCATTTGCTACAACAGCCACATGTGGGGCTTCTATAAACTACAATATCCATTGGTGTATCAAGTAATTTTTGCGTAGGGGCATCCCATGTAGTTTGCCCATACCCAGCTGTCACACTTGATATAAATAAAATAACTATCAACCAAATTTTCATCTTACTCTCACTTAAATATGCCTATTTATTGATGATATTGCATGCTTAGCTCATGCACTGCATCAACCATTACCTTTACATGCTCAGGATTAATATCAGGCAATATTCCGTGCCCTAAGTTAAACACATGCCCAGTGCCAGCTCCATATTTTTCTAGTATAGTCGCCACCTTAGCTTTAATTACTTCAGGCTGAGCATAAAGAGTAATTGGATCCATATTTCCTTGCAACGCTACTTGTTCTCCAACTCTTGCTCTAGCTAATTTAATATCTGTCTGCCAATCTAACCCAAGCGCAGTAAACCCCGTATCTGTCATTTTTTCTAACCACTGCCCCCCGCCTTTAGTAAAAAAGATAGTCGGGATTTGCTGGCCGTCATAATTCGTATTAAGTAAGGAGCGAACTTGCTGCGCATAGTGCAAAGAAAACTCCAAATACTCTTCAGTTGCTAGTGCTCCGCCCCAAGTATCAAACAACATGACAGTTTGCGCACCTGCAGCAATTTGCGCATTTAAATACGTAGCAACCGACTGGGCTAATTTATCAAGCATCTTATGCATTAATTGTGGCTGCTCATACATCATCCCTTTTACTTTAGAAAAGATCTTACTAGTACCACCCTCAACCATATAAGTTGCCAATGTCCACGGACTACCAGAGAAACCAATCAATGGCACTCTGCCTTGAAGGTTTTTACGTATTAAACGCACTGCATCCATAACATATTTTAATTCCAACTCAGGATCTGGAATTGGCAACCTGTCTACATCTGCTGCGGTGCGCACTGGCTTTTCAAATCGCGGCCCCTCTCCTTCACTAAAATATAAACCCAACCCCATAGCATCTGGAATAGTTAAAATGTCTGAAAACAATATGGCCGCATCAAAATCAAACCTCTCCAAAGGCTGCAGAGTTACTTCACAAGCCAGCTCAGGGTTTGTACACAAATCCATAAAACTACCTGCTTGCGAACGCACCTCTCTATACTCTGGTAGGTAACGCCCTGCCTGCCGCATCATCCATATTGGTGTTTTATCTACAGGTTGCTTTAATAATGCCCGAATAAACCTATCATTTTTCAAACCACTCATTTTCTACTTTTTCCTTAATATTATTTTTGTTTCTCAATATTTCGCTAATATTGTTTTATAAACTTTTTTGTAGCGCACCAAAACGCCTCGGCCATGAATTTCTTAGCTCTTTTGGAAGTTTTTGCATTGCATTTTTTGCCGCATTTAATGACGGGTAGCGACCATATAATAATACGTAATTATTGGCCTTTTTAGACTTTCTTTCTATAAAAAATGTCTGATAGCCTAATTTATAATACTTCTCTTTTTCAACTAACAACTTCTTTCTATCTGATAAAGCCATTAATTGCAATGTGTATTGGCGACTATTTTGCTCTAAAACCCATGTCCTGTCATCAACACCACTTGATGCTATTATTTTTGCACTTACCAAAGACCCTTGGCTTGCTTGCCCTATCAGTTCTTTTTGCTCTTTAACATGAGTTGCCTGAACTGAATTTTCACCACTTAACTCATCAGGTACACTCTGTCGAGATTTAATTTCCAACTGCTTTGCTGCTTCATCAATTATTGCCAGTCCATTATTTTTCACACCCTTCTCAACATACATCGGCATATCTTTCTGATACGCTATGTTAGATACATTAGGAGCGCTCAGTACTTTATTTTGCTCTCTTTCAGGTACCGCCAGATCAATCACCAATTCTGCCAATGGAATACCTTCTGTTCTTGTGCTTTTATTTTTTATAATTTCAGGATCTTGCCAAAAATATGCACCTATAACGACTGAAGAGATGACTACCAACATACTCAGCATAACAAGCAATGAGATATTACTTAATGGTTTTTTTTGGGTCTTGGTAATTAGCTGAATAATACTACCAGGCACCCCTTTAGTAGTCATATAAATATTATTTACAAAAGCTGTATCTATATCATCTTGTACATAGACCGTCTTTTCCAAATCAATTACTTGCTGTAAAAATAATTTACATTGCTGCAAATTTAGCTCGGGAAGCTCAATAAAATGGCATTGATTATCTAAGTTTTCTGTCCGACTCTTAATCAAATACTCTTCAGGAGTAAATGAAAAGACTAACCGCAAAGCATGATATTGCACCGACAACTCTAATAACGACTTAATTAACCCTGGCACTAGCACTACCGCATCATCGATCATCAACACCAAATATTTAGATCTTTGCGCATAGTATTCCAGTACTGACTCCAGCGTTGGACAATCAACTCTGCAAGACTTCTCTACAAACTTACGTAGTTCATTTTGTACCGACTCAAAGCTAACCGACTCTGTTGCCTTGAATAAAAAAATATCTCCAAACCTTATGCTTCTAGATGCCGCAGCAGTTAACACCCTTGTTTTACCCACACCCGCAACGCCTCGCAAAACCAAAGCACTCTGCAAATTAACTATTAAATGCAATAACAAGTTTAACTTTTGCTCACGCTCGTAGCCTAATAAGCCATTTTCCATGAATGGGGAAGCAGAAACTCCCGCACCTAATTCAAAGGAGTCTAAATGTGCGGAAAAATTATTTTCCACACCCATATTCATTCAGAGTTTCCAATAAAAGCGAACGATCAACCCCCATTGGCAAACTTGCCTCGCCAATTTTCCTAAGTAAAATTAACCGAATATCACCGTCCACATTCTTTTTATCAACCGCCATTAAATCAATAAACTCCTGTGAGGATAATTTTTCAGGTGGCTGCGTAGGCAATAATGCTTTTTTAAAAACAGCTTCAATTCGAGCAACATCTACATCACTTAACCAGCCTAATCGCCTTGATAAGTCAGCAGCTTGGCAAGTTCCAATAGCAACTGCCTCACCATGCAAATAAACACCATAGCCCATACCAGTCTCAATTGCATGCCCAAAAGTATGCCCCAAATTTAAAATAGCACGAACCCCTGATTCCTTTTCGTCTATTGCAACGATTTCGGCCTTATTTCGGCAAGACCTATCAATAATATAGGTTAATGCCTCCTTATCTCGCGCTAGAAGCTTTTCCATATTAGCTTCCAACCATTCAAATAGAGCTAAATCACGAATTAAGCCATACTTGATCACTTCAGCAATTCCCGCCGCCAATTGCCGGTCATTCAAAGTATCTAATACATCAACATCTATAATGACGCACTGAGGTTGGTAAAATGCACCAATCATGTTTTTACCCAACGCATGGTTAACCCCAGTCTTTCCGCCAACCGACGAATCAACTTGCGCCAACAAAGTAGTTGGAACTTGAATAAAGGGTATACCACGCTGATAACATGCCGCAGCAAAACCACTTATATCACCGACAACACCACCACCCAAGGCTATTAGCGTTGCATTACGACTAAATTTCTTAGTCAACAAAGCGTCAAAAATAGTATCCACTAACGCAAGCGTTTTATACTGCTCGCCATCTGGCAGTATGACCTGCTCTACCTGAAATTCATACAAACTATCGACTACTTGCTTTAAATATAATGGCGCAATAGTTTCATTAGTTACCACGACCACTTGTTTTGACTTTATATGGTTAATTAATAATTCAGGTTTTTTCAAGTTACCCGCCCCCATATAAATGGGATAACTCCTCTCCGCTAACTCAACCTGCATTGTAGTCATTGAATTTACCATTAATTAACGCCAGCATATTCTTTTAAAATTTCTTTTACCGCGGCTTTACTTTGTACCTTGCCGCTATCAATAATAAAATCTGCGCTTGATACATACAATTCCTCACGTTCCTGCAAAAGAGACTCTATTTTCTCTCTTGGTTTTTCAGTATTCAACAAGGGCCGCTGAGAATTTCTAGAGGTACGCTCCATTAAACGATCAACCGAACATTGCAAATAAACAACAAACCCATTATCTTTAAGATGCTCTCTATTATCCTCATTCAAAATGACCCCCCCTCCAGTCGCTAACACGATACTATCAAGCTCTGTCAACTCCTTGATCATTTTATTCTCTCGCAAACGAAAACCATCTTCACCTTCAAATTCAAAGATAGTCGCAATATCAACACCTGTAATATCCTCAATCGCTTTATCACTATCATAAAAAGGCAGTCCTAATGACTTTGCCAATAACCGCCCTATCGTAGTTTTGCCTGCACCCATTAACCCAATTAAATATATATTTTTTTTATTCATCAATATCTACTATTTGTATTCATAAAAAAAGGGGCTTTATGCCCCTTTTTTTGTTGCAATTGAAGCTTAAGAATAACTTTTAATTCCTAACTACATATCATTGCCTCATGCTTCACTTAGTTATAAACATTATATACATTTACAACCCTCGAATGTAAATTAAAAATATTACAACATTATTAGAAAAGCAACTCAATAACCTGCTTATTAGCGCATACGCATCGAATCCTTAACAATTTTAGGTGTAATAAAAATAAGTAATTCTTTTTTTACATCACTTTTTATTGTCTTTCTAAACATCCATCCGACTAAAGGTAAGTCTTTAAACCAAGGTACCGAATTCACAATATTAACAGTATCTCCTTCATACACCCCACCTAAAACAACCGTCTCTCCATCCTCAATCTGGACACTGGTATTTATTTCTCTAGAGTTAATTGCTAAACCACCAGGTGTAATTTCTCCTGGTGAGTCTTTTGTTATCCTTAACTCCATAATAATGCTGCCATTCGGTGTAATTTGCGGCGTTACTTCCAAAAGTATTTTAGCATCTTTAAATTCAGTTTGAGTACCATCTTGACTGACTGTTTGAAAGGGAATTTCAACGCCTTGCTCAATACTGGCTTTACATCGGTCTGATGTCAATACCTTAGGGTTTGAAACAAACTCTGCCTTTCTATCATCTTGCAAAGCAGTAATCTCCAAATTAAGCACATAATTAGCTCCATCAGCTAAAGTCATTCCCAGCGCACCATACGGATTGGAGACTGCCAGATTTGATAAAATAGGCGAAACTATACCTCCACCCCCTGGGTTTGTTGACCCTCCAGTAGTACCTCCCGCCTTAAAACTAGTGTTGACACCATCACCACCAGTATAAGCAGCCCCAAATTTCACCCCTAATTCTTGCGCAAACCCATCTTCAGCAATCACAATTCTAGCTTCAATTAATACTTGATCAACACTTCTATCCAAAAGGGAAACCATCTCTCTAATATCCTTCAAATGCTTACTAGTATCTCTAACAATCAAAGTATTAGTGCGCGAATCTACCAACGCTGTACCCCGATCAGACAAAAGAGTATAATTATTTTGCCCATTACCGTTACCATTCCCCCCAGCATTATTCCCAAAATTTTGCTGACTTGCCTGTCCGTTACCTTGGCCTCCTTGTCCCAAGCCACCTCCACCATTTAAGTTATTGCTTAATGAGCTAACAGCACAACCATTCGTATTAAACGATGAAATCCCCATTAATATATTCCTAAAATTAAGTGCTTTAGCATAATTTATTTGAATATATTCTGTCTTTAAAGGCTCTAAGCGCTCAACAACTTTTATTGCATCTAACTCCTCTTGCTCTAGCTTACTTATTTCTGCTGTTGGAGCGACTAAAATAACATTTCCAGCCTGTCTTTTTGCCAACCCTTGTGCTTTTAAAATAAAGTCTAAGGCCTGATCCCAAGGCACATCATTTAGCCGTAAAGTTAAATTTCCTGTGACAGAATCATTCACAATGATATTAAGATCTGTAAAGTCAGCTAAAATCTGTAAAACAGAGCGCACTTCTATATCATGAAAACTTAATGACAGCCTCTCTCCACTATATGGAAATTTTTCTCTACGTTGCGCCTCTTCTTCTGCCGTAGTAATAGGTCTAATATCGACTGATAATAAACCATCCGATTGAAATGATGTATAAGCATAGTTACCATCTATTGGCGTGATCAATATTTTAACTTTAGAACCTACCCTCTTTGCTTCCACCATTGATACAGGCGTTGCAAAATCGAGCACATCCATTTTTTTTGCATACAAGTCAGGCAATTCAGTATTTAAAAAAGTTAGCTCAATTTTTCCTGATTTTTCTTGCATATTAACAACAGTATTAGGATTAGAAAGAGAGATCAATAAACGACCTTCACCTTTTTTTCCTCGTCGGAAGTCAATTTTATTAATTGCTTGTTTCGGAATTAATGCAGCAAATTGAGTTAGGGTTTTTTCAGAAAGTTTCTTATGGCTCTCTCTAGCAACCTTGCCTGAACTTCGCAAAATCACAATAGCATGATGACCTTCCACTTTCACTTCATATGGGACAAGTTTTAGCAGGTTAATAACAACTCTTAACCGCCCTGCAGCTTCTATTGCTACGAAACTATTTACGCCTCCCGCATTTATAGTGTTCTTTTTTTGCTTCAAAGCACTCTTTGTGCCAATAAAATCCAATACAATTCTAGCGGGACTATCTGTATGAAACACTTTAGGCATATTAATATCATCAGTCATTTCAAAAGATAACTGCACATTATCTCCAGATAATGTGTTTAGGTTAACTGATGTAAGTGTTATATCTTCCGCCCATACCAAAGAGACCCGCCCAAATAGTAAAATAATTAAGGCAAGCACGTGCAATAACGCCTTCTGCTTCATAAAGCTCATACAAAAACCACTCTGCTGAATATTCATATTAATCATCCGACTTAAAATTAGAATTAGATTCAGATAAGGCAACTGCCCTTTGCTCCTCACGCCACACCCCTGGCTGGTCTGGAACAATCTCCATTAATTCAATTTTATCTGTTAGTATACGCAATATTTTTCCATGATTTTCACCTAAATAATTCCCTTTTCTCACTCGGTGAATGGCTCCCTCAGACGTTAAAACCAACCCCCAAAAAATATCATTCATTTCTACAACTCCAACCATTCTTAATGTATCTAAAGAATAACTTTCCAACTCTTCCTTATGCCGGTTAAAATCAGGCTGAATACTACTTATTGCTGCGTAAGACGTTTTTGTGCTGCCTATCGTTTTTTCAGACTCCCTAAATGGGTCTCTTAAACCCTCAGGGTCAAACAAATAACTTTCAACTGGTGACATTGGTTCAATTGCATCTATTTTTATCGGCTGCACACCTGTTCTTTTTTCTTTCAACTTTGCAGCAAGATCCACATAAGAAATAACAACATTACTTCGCCTCTTACACCCTTTTACTTGCATGCCATCATGATCAAGACAAACTAATGATTGGTTATCCAGTACATCTGTAGCACTTGCATCCTTTCGCCCCCCACCTCCCTCTCTGTATGTAGTAATCACTGCATTCATAAATAGGCGAGAGTCATTTTTTACTGGCTTGATTTTAATGTCTTTAATTGTCACAATTCTAGGTAATGTAGCCAAACCACTGACAAATAGGCCTAGCTCACTATATCTACCTAAAACTTTAATATCAATAGGTAGCTCGACGACATCCCCCTTATCAATTTGGCCCGTGGGTTTAAATAATTCAAACTCCAAACCACTAGATAACCCTGTCTGTGAAATATCCACCAATAAATTTGCGACTTCTGCTTTAGTAGGCATTAATTTCATCATGTCATGTAATGATGATTCAATTTGCTTATATTGTTTTTGGTGCAACTCTAGATTCAAAGCCATCCGCCATGCGGTCTGATAAGAAGTTAACGCATTATCAACAGCCTTTTCTTCAGCCTCTAATTTAGTTAGCTGCTCACCAGTAAACTTAAAATACCAAAAACCAGCTATTAACAAAAACACTAGAATACCTGCTCCAATCTTAACTGGCTTGGGCCAAGATCCCGCTTCATTAACATCCCAATTAATCTCAGACAGATCCATCACATATCCTCATCTTCTTTATTTTTCCACTGCTTAGCATACAGTGTAAAGTCGCTTAACTTCTTACGTTTACTTTTACCCTTAATACTTCCCTGAATAATATTTAATTCAGGGTCAATCAACCATTTAGAAGCCTCAACATTCCTCATAAACTCAGACACTCGCGCATTGGATTGAGTTTTTCCCTTTAATTCTATCCGTTCGCTATCTTGCTTCAGCTCATTTAGAAACACACCATCAGGGACAGCCTTAGCAATCTCATCAAAAAAATGCACTATCTCAGGGCGGCTCTTTTGCAACTCCTGAATAGCAGCTCTTTTACTTTGTAAAATCGCATTTTGATCCTGAATATCTCTAATTCTAACAGTAATCAAATTGAGTTCAGCTATTTTTGCATTAACAATACTTTTTTTCCCTTGTTGCTCAGCGATTAGACTATCCAAATACATTTGTATCCCAAGCATTATGGAAATAGCAAGGACAGCCATACCCACCATGCCAACAATAAATTCTTCTTGCTTTTTCTTGCGTAACTCGTCACGCCAAGGTAAAAGATTAATTCGAGTCATTAGTCAAACCCCCTCAAAGCCAACCCACATGCAATCATCATGGCAGGCGCATCGTTACTTAAGCTTTGTGGCTTAATTTTATTTGATAGGGCCATATTAATAAAAGGGTTCGCAACAACCGCAGGTATACCAAGCTCCTGCTCAACCAACTTATCAATACCAATAATAGAAGCACAACCACCCGCCAAAATAACACTATCAATACTTCTATTTGCATTAGACGAAATAAAAAACTGCAATGATCTCGCAACTTGTTGTACCAACGCCCTTCTAAAAGGCTCTAATACATCACTACTATAGTTATCAGGCAGACCTCCATGCCGCTTAGCTAAACCAGCTTCTTCATACGAAAGCCCATAACGACGTTGAATTTCTTCTGTCAACTGCTTGCCACCAAAACCTTGCTCTCGCGTATAAACAGTACGCCCTTCATGCAAAATATTTAATGTTGTCATTGTTGCGCCAACATCTGCAATAGCAATAGTATGGTCTTCATTACTCTCAGATAACTGATCCTTAAGTAAAGCAAATGCATTTTCCATTGCAAAAGCTTCGACATCTACAATACTCGTTGTCAAACCTGCCATTTCTAAAACTTCCACACGCTCGTCAACGTTCTCTCGCCGAGATGCAGCCAGTAAAACATCAACCATATCAGGATTGGATTCATTCACTTGCTGCACTTCAAAATCCAACCGAACCTCTTCTAAAGAATATGGAATATATTGGTCCGCTTCGACCATAATTTGCTCTTCCATTTCTTCTTCAGATAAATGTGCAGACATCATAATTGTTTTAGTCATTACTGAAGAGCCTGCTATTGCAACACAGGCATGCCGCGTACGCGAACCTGATTGTTTCAATGCAACCTTGATAGTATCAGCAATCATCTCTGCGTTTGAAATATTGTTATCAATCACTGCATCTTGAGCTAATGGTGCTACGGCATAGCTTTCAACTTTATACCTTGCTCCCACCTTACTTAATTCCAGCATTTTTATAGCTGCAGTACTTATATCTATACCAAGAAGATGATCACGCTTACGATTGAACCATTTCATGAAGAAACTCTTTTATTTTTCACAATTACATTTCAGGGCTATCAATAACATTATTCAGCAACAACCCCCAGCACAGACAATTTAACTCAACAGATCTCGTTATTTTAAATGCCAACCATTTCAAATTACTTGCTTAACTTAATTTTCAATAATTATTTGCACAACTTGCTTTGACACACAAAAACATGAACTTGATTCACACAAACTATTTAATAGCTAAGCTTTTTTACTCACCTTTTACCTTACCACTAAATGAAGTATAGACATTTTTTCATATTTTGATACCATCCTTAACAAAAACCTAATACTTAAATTTAAGTTTCCCATATAAACACATGAAATTCAATATTAATTTATACCAAAAAAAAACACCCATCATGCCACTAGCATTTTTTACTTAACCAACAAGATCTCGAACTTGGTAAATTTCACACACAACTTAATAGTATCTGTGAGATTTTTTAATAATTGACCAGTATAATAACACTCAGCTCATAATATCCCGATATAAAATGGTCATTACCAGCTAGGTTCATTACTGCACCCAAAAATATATTTAAATTAGATCCATACCGCATTCCCTTCCAGCCACCCACTTGAAATATCTACACCCTATAATGAGAATTATTAAATGGGCAATCATCATATTATTTAGCCTCTCAGCCCTTGGCATTATTACAAGTTATTATGCTTACCAGCAAATAAGTGACGATTTACCTGATGTTAAAACACTTCGCAGCATCAAATATCAACAACCCCTCAGCATCTATAGCCAAGATGGACTACTTATAGAACAGTTTGGTGAAAAAATTCGTACCCCAATAAAATTCTCCAACATCCCTTCACAACTTATTAATGCCTTCATTTCCTCCGAAGATGCTAACTTCTTTTCACATCCTGGCGTTGATTATAGAGGTCTTGCTCGAGCAGCCATACAACTATTATTAACAGGAAAAAAGAAGCAAGGCGGCAGCACAATAACCATGCAGGTTGCACGTAACTTCCTACTCAGCAATGAAAAAACCTACACCCGAAAATTCAAAGAAATTATTTTATCCTTCCAAATTGAACAAGAATACACAAAAAACGAGATACTTGAATTATACCTGAATAAAATTTACTTAGGGCAACGCGCATATGGCATTGTTGCGGCAGCAGAAATTTATTATGACCGCCCCCTCACAGAACTATCTCTTGCCGAATTTAGCATGATCGCTGGCTTACCGAAAGCCCCCTCAAGCTACAACCCCATATCCAACCCTAAGCGCGCCATACTGCGCCGAAATTACGTACTAAAGCGATTGAAAGAGCTGCAATTTATCTCTCAAAAGGAATATAAAGTCGCCACCAATGCCCCAGTCACGGCCGATACATATAGCAGCAGAAGGGAACTATATGCTCCTTATATTGCTGAAATGGTACGTAATAAAATAATTGAACTTTACGGTGAGCATGCAACCTATACAGCAGGCATGAAAGTCTACACCACCATAAAATCCAACTTACAATCCACTGCCGTTAATGCCTTACGAAACAATTTACATAATTATGACGAGCGTCATAGCTATAGACTCACCAGCATAAAAAATACGCCACTAAAGTCCACTACAAATATTGGAAGCACCTATCCTGCTGAAGTTACTGAAATAAACAAGAAACAACTGATTGCTCAACTAAAAGATGGAACGAGCATCACACTACTATGGAAAAGTAGCCCATGGAGCACAAAATATCATGCTGCCAGCAATAAAACCCTGAAGATCTTCTCATATCTCGATATCATCAAACGACATGACATCATTCGAGTTAGGCAAGTACAACACCAATGGCGCTTAGCACAAATACCTGAAGCAGAAAGTGCCTTTGTTGCACTTGACCCTAAAAATGGAGCTATTCTGGCTCTTTCAGGTGGCTACGCCTACTTCAACAACAAATATAATCGTGCAACTCAATCTAAACGCCAACCTGGCTCAGGCTTTAAACCTATTATCTACACAAGTGCTTTAGAGCACGGCTTCACAGCAGCGAGCATGATCAATGATGCTCCAATCGTTAACACACAAAGCTCAGAAGAAGAAAGCGAATGGCGCCCAGAAAACTATAGCCATAAATTTTATGGACCTACCAGCATTCGCACTGCATTAAGAAAATCGCGCAACCTAATCTCCATACGCTTACTGAGAGCGATAAGCATCCCTGATGCCACTACTACTGCGTTACGATTTGGATTTAAAGCGAAACAAATCCCTCAAAAGCTATCTCTTGCTCTTGGAAGTGGCTATGCATCCCCACTACAAATGGCTAAAATGTATGCTGTTTTTGCCAATGGAGGCTTTTTGATAGAGCCATTTTTTATTGAGCGGATTGAATCCAGTACTGGAGAGATTCTTTTCCAAGCAACCCCTCAGCAAGCCTGCACAGCTTGCATAAACATAAATGCCGCACCAAGAATTATTTCCCCACAAATTAACTTTCTAATGAATAGTCTATTACGTGACGTAGTACAGCGAGGTACAGCCATCAAAGCAAAAATACTAGAACGCACTGATTTAGCAGGAAAAACTGGAACAACCAACAAACAAAAAGATGCATGGTTCAATGGATTCAACCCCACACTAGTCGGCATTGCATGGGTCGGCCATGATAACTCACAATCTCTTGGAAACTGGGAAACAGGCGGGAAAGCTGCATTACCGCTTTGGATTGACTTTATGCGCCATGCACTCAAAGGCACTCCTGAACAAGAACCTACAATACCCGACGGCATAACCCACACACTTATTGACACAAAAACTGGCCTATTAGCACGTAATAAATCAGCAACCAGTGTATGGGAGTACTTCCGAACAGAATTTACACCCACCCAATACTCAACCCCAGAAGAGCCCGAAAATTCAATTTATGATGACAACTTGAATATTGCCGAACCAGCCCCCGAAGCATTGTTCTAACTTTAATCGCCTCACAAATCAAGTACGGGCTACACACT
>CAZXJK010000051.1:0-13111 GCA_964640895.1 uncultured Methylomonas sp. | reverse complement strand
TCACAATTTCTAAAGTGCGGCGTATACTCATTTTATGTTCTAATGCACGCTCAGTGGCACGCTGAATAACGGGGCCATCGGCCATTGGGTCAGAAAAGGGGACACCTAACTCAATAACATTCGCACCAGCTGCAACCATGGCATGCATCATGGGGGCGGTAAAGTCAGGTGTAGGATCACCAGCGGTAATAAAAGGGATCAGTGCTTTACGGCCTGAATTTTTTAATTCGGCAAATTTTGTTGTTAAACGGCTCATATTTTAATTCCTTCACGCTCAGCCATAGTATGCATATCTTTGTCACCACGTCCTGATAAATTAACAATCAAAATTTCATCTTGTTGCATAGTGGGTGCTAATTTTAAAGTATAAGCCATTGCATGACTGGATTCTAAGGCAGGAATAATACCTTCCATTTTGGTTAAGGCATGAAAGCCTTCTATAGCTTCATCATCGGTAATGCTGACATATTCAGCGCGACCTATGTCTTTTAGCCATGAATGTTCAGGGCCAACACCTGGGTAATCCAAGCCTGCAGAAATAGAGTGAGTTTCAATGATTTTACCATCCTCATCTTCCATTAAGTAAGTACGGTTGCCGTGTAAAATACCTGGGCGACCTGCACATAATGGTGCTGCATGTCTGCCGGTTTCAAGGCCGTCCCCCGCTGCTTCAACACCAATCATTTTCACGTTAGCATCATCAATAAAAGGGTGGAACAAGCCAATGGCATTAGAGCCTCCACCAATACAGGCAAGCAAAGCATTGGGTAGTTTGCCTGTTTGGGCTAAGCATTGCTGTTTTGCTTCACGACCAATAATGGACTGAAAGTCTCTGACCATCGCAGGGTAAGGAGCAGGGCCTGCAGCGGTGCCGATAATATAAAAGGTATTATCGACATTTGTGACCCAATCTCTAATGGCTTCATTTAGCGCATCTTTTAAGGTTTTGGAGCCAGAAGTAACTGAGACAACGGTCGCACCCAATAATTGCATGCGATAAACGTTGAGTGCTTGGCGAGCAATATCTACAGCACCCATGTAGACAACACACTCTAAGCCAAGGCGAGCACAGACAGTTGCTGTCGCAACGCCATGCTGTCCTGCGCCAGTTTCCGCAATAATTCGCTTTTTACCCATACGTTTGGCTAATAAAATTTGACCAATGGTATTGTTGATTTTATGTGCGCCCGTATGATTTAGATCTTCACGTTTAAGGTAGATCTGTGCGCCACCGAGTTCACGGCTCCAACGTTCAGCATGATAAAGAGGGGAAGGGCGACCGACATAATGCTGAAAATCTTTATCCAGCTCCGCCATGAATTCGGGATCAGTCATGTATTTTTTGTAGGCCGCATCCAGCTCTTCTACCGCAGGAATTAATGTTTCTGCTACAAATATACCACCATAAGAACCAAAATGGCCGCGTTCATCAGGCATATTGTATGAATTAGTTGTCTCTGTCACTTAGGTAAACCTCAGTTAAAAATGCTGCTATTTTATTATTATCTTTCATGCCTTTAGAGGCTTCGACACCACTACTAACATCGAGTGCATAAGGCTGTACACGCTGAATGGCTGCACGTGCATTGTGTTCTGCAAGCCCGCCTGCAAGAATAATGGGTAAATCACAGTGGGCGGGAATTAAGTCCCAATCAAATTTTTCACCTGTGCCACCTGGAACTCCAGCATGGTAGGCATCTAGTAATAGGCCGCTAGCATCATGATATTCTGCTGTTAATGCCTTGATATCTGTGTCTGCTTGCATTCTGACTGCCTTCATATAAGGTTTGCTATAAATGCGACATTGTGCAGCTGTTTCATTGCCATGAAATTGGATGGTATCAATGGGTACTTGTTCAATAACCTGTGTTATTTGTTCTGCGTTAGCATCAACAAATAGGGCGACGACACTGGTAAAGGCTGGTAATGCCGCAACAATTTCTTGTGCAGTACTAATAGAAATATTTCTAGGGCTTGGTGGGTAAAATACCAGTCCGATGGCATCGACCCCTGCATAAGCCGCAAAAGCTGCTTGCTTGGCATTTGTGAAACCACAAATTTTAACGCGTGTTCGTTGCATGGCGTAGCCTATTTTATTTCAGTCAGGTTAAGCAATAAAACGCGATAGAATACCATACTGCTATAGTCCCTAGAAGGGAAGATATGCAATGCTTATCATATTCAAGTGCCATAAACGATTGAGGGCATAAAGAATGGGTGTTTAGGTATTATTTGGCGCTATAAAATATTTAAATTATGTTAATGGCTGTGGTGCTCATGGCCGTCATGGTTATGTGGCGCATCATGGCTGTGCGTATGCGGGGCTGGTTGTGTGGGGGGTATTATTGCCTCATGAGTCTGTGGGGCGGCGTTATGACTGTGGCTGTGTGTTGTGGAACCATGATCATGTGCCATAGGGCTGTGGTTATGGGCATGCTTAGCTTCTGGGCGAGGAGGAGGCGTGTTTTGCATCACGGGGGCAACTGCAACACCATGTTGGTAAACCATAAATCCCCCTAAATCTGCCCCCAAAGTTAATAGAATAACTAATAGGCTTGATAACGCAAAGTAACCATAGGTTTTTTTAAGGATAAAGTCTTCCGCAGCAAAGAGGCGGCGTATTGATAAAGTCAGTGCGATGAGCGTAACGGCAATGCCGAATGCTTGATGCCGTAACATAATGGCATGAGTCACATCATTATGCGGGGCAGAATAAGCGGCTTGGAAGCCAGCAATAACCGTTAAGACAGCGGCGATGGTGCCTATATAAAGTAGTGGTGTAGCAAATGCACGCCATTTAGGCTTGCCGAGTAATCCGCCTAAGGTATCTGCACAGAAAAAAAGTACCAACAAAGTGATTGGGAAATGTACGAGTAATGGGTGGATATTATCCAGTGCAGCCATGCCAGGGAAAAAAGCAGCAAAAATTTCTGGGCCACTTTTTGTCGTTAAAGACTCAATAAAGGTTAAAAAAGCTTCTAAGCCTTTCACGGCTCCCATATCGCTATGGCCGGCTCCATGTACTTGAGGAAGCATTTCAAAGAATAAATCAATCATGTGTCTCGTAAAATTATTAACGTAGTATTAGTTTATGAGAAAGTATTGCATTATACGGTTATTAATGCATTTGCACAGTATTATCCTGATACAGAATTAGGGATTAACTTGAGAGCAGTATAGACGGCTTGCATGCGTACCTGTTCTCGGTTGCCGCTAAATTGTTTTAATACAATAACCGCTGGCCGACCTCGTTGTTGCCAAGCTAAATAAACAGTACCAACCGGTTTTGGAGGAGTGCCGCCTGTAGGGCCGGCAATGCCTGTTGTTGCGATAGCGTAGTCTGCAGAGCTATGCTGTAGTGCGCCTGCTGTCATAAGGCCTGCAACTTGAGCACTGACCGCACCAAACTGGGTAATGATTTCTGCCGGAACATTCAGCATATCCGTTTTGGCACTATTACTGTAAGTTATAAAACCGCGATCAAACCAAGCGGAGCTGCCGGCAATGTCGGTAATAGATTGTGCCAGCCATCCCCCTGTACAAGATTCGGCAGTGGCGAGGTAGGCTTGTGACTGTTGCAGAAACAACCCCAAATTTTCGGCTGCCTGCTCAATATTTACGACTGAATTCATGAAGGCATCAAGTTATTGAGTTGTTGGTGTGTAATAAAATCTAATGATAACGCGTATAATGATAAAAAGTTAAATAATGGGGATGTGAAATGACGGATGATGAATTAAAATCCTTGGTAGCAAGTTTGGCGGTTGCGCAAAAAAAAACGGATGACCAACAAAAGAAAACTGATAAGCAACTTAAGGAGCTGGGCAAACAAATTGGCGGCTTAGGTCATAAATTCGGCAGTTTCACCGAAGGGCTAGCATTGCCATCCATGCAAGCCATTTTGCAAAAGCAATTTAAAATGGAAGTCATCAGCCCTAGTGTGCGCATTCATAAAGCTGGCAAAGATATGGAGATTGATGTGCTTGCCTATGCGAATAGCACGATTAATGAAGTCTACGTAGTTGAAGTAAAAAGCCATTTGCGCGAAGAAGGGATTACTCAATTACAAGATATTATGGCCAGTTTTCGTCAGTTTTTCCCTGAGCACAAAGATAAAAAAGTCTTTGGAATTTTAGCCGCAGTGGATATGTCAGTCGAATTAAAACAGCGAGTATTATCCTTGGGTTTCTATGCGGCAAAAATTAGAGAAGATATCTTCTCCTTAGATGTGCCTGACAGTTTTAAAGCAAAATCCTATTAAATAAATTTAAGTGAGTTAAAGAAAGAAACACATGACAGATATAGATTGGAACGATTATTCCGTAGAAACGCAAGCTATCAGAGCAGGGCAACAACGTACCCATGAAGGTGAGCACAGTATGCCGATTTTCATGACCTCTAGTTATGTTTTTAAAAGCGCAGAGGAAGCTTCACTGCGCTTTACAGGGCAGCAAGCAGGTAATATCTATTCGCGCTTTACTAACCCGACAGTCAATACTTTTCAGGAACGCTTGGCTTTAATGGAGCAAGGAGAGCGTTGTCTTGCCTTTTCCTCGGGTATGGCAGCCATTATGGCAATCGGCATGAGTTTATTGAAATCTGGCGATCATGTGGTATGTTCGCGCAGTGTTTTTGGTAATACCGTGCTAACTTTTCAAAACTATTTTGCCAAGTTTGGCGTGGAAACCACTTTTGTGGAGTTATCCAATTTAGATGCTTGGCAAACTGCCATTCAGCCCAATACCCAATTTTTATTTGTGGAAACACCTTCAAATCCACTCATGGAATTAGTCGATATTAAAGCCTTGGCCGATATTGCTCACCAACAAGACTGCTTGCTAGTAGTGGATAATGTATTTTGCACGCCGATCATGCAAAAACCCTTAACCTTAGGGGCTGATATTGTAGTGCATTCAGCCACTAAATATATAGATGGCCAAGGGCGTTGTGTCGGTGGTGCAGTCATTGCCAGTGAAGAAATTATTGAAAAGTCGATCTACCCTTATCTACGTACGGGGGGGGCCACTATGAGTGCCTTTAATGCATGGGTATTTTTATCAGGTTTGGAAACTTTAGCGGTCAGAATGCAAGCACATTGTGACAGTGCATTTGAACTGGCTAAATGGCTAGAAACTCAGGATGCGGTTGCCAAAGTACATTACCCTGGCTTGGAATCTCATCCGCAGCATGAATTAGCCAAGCAGCAGCAAGCGCATTTTGGTGGTGTGGTCAGCTTTGAATTAAAAGGTGGTAAAGAGCATGCGTGGCGCTTGATAGATGCCACGCAAATGTTGTCCATTACCGCTAATTTAGGGGATGTGAAAACCACTATTACCCACCCTGCCAGTACCACTCATGGTCGTTTGGCACCTGAAGTTAGGTTGGAAGCAGGTATTAACGAAAGTTTGGTACGTGTTTCGGTGGGCTTGGAAAATATTGAGGATATTAAGCAGGATTTATTGCGTGGGTTGGAGTTGTAGCAGTAAAGTATGGCAGCTTGGAGTGCGTGTATCATCCCCCCAACCTGCCATTTTGCATTTAGGGAAAGTCATTAAACTTGCTTAAGCAGTTGTTGCAAGACTCTTTCGGCTGTTTGTAAAGTATGTTCAAAATTATCAGAAGAAGCCTGATGGGGTTGTTTATATGCTGCATTTCTACTGGGAATCAGAGTATGGAGTGCTTGTACAAGTAGTAAGCACCATAAACTGATAATAGTGCTATGACTAAAATTAAATACCCAGAAAGCAATGCCAATGCTGGCTATACAAAAAGCTAGGTCGGTCAAAATAGCCCAGCTATTTGTGTAGCGTAATAGACAGCGTGTTATCCAAATCAAGCTTAGGTAAAGAACAGATAAGTTTGGTAGTGATTGTATATATTCAAGACTAATTAAAATGATCCCTATATTGATTGTTAACAATATTAATCTCCCTACAGGTAAACGATTTTGCCAAATTAAAAAGCTTAGGTATAAGCAAGTAATCATGGCGAGATTTAGTTTGATGACAAAAAAACTATTAAAAAATTGTTGAAGCAGCGCCTGATTGATTAAAGCAATACAACTTAGAGCGATGGCGAAACCAATGTGCTGGATGACTGATGCCTGTTTCATGACTGCTCTCCTGTGTTGGCTTGCTGTGCAGCTGTATTCGCATTATGACGTTGCTGTTCGTAGAGGAAAGCTAACTCAACATCATCTTCGGTTATATTGGGATTTAGCTCTGAGTAGCTAGGTGCATTTACTTTTGTGGCTTGGCTGAATAAAGCCAGTTTATCGCGGATAGCATGCAGTTTTTCACTGCGTTCTGCTGTTTCGGCAATTTTTTGTTTCTTGTTGGTACTAATAACGGCTAATTGTTCCGTTATTTGTTTAAGTGATAATTCGGCCTGCAATTTTTTGCGGATAACTGATTTGGAGAGTGCCTCTTTGTTATCAGTTAAGCAAAATTGTATTTGTTGTTGTAATTCCTCAATATAACCCGTTAAACTTTGTTGGGTTTGTTCGTGCTGCTCTTGTTGTTTGGAGAGTGTGGTTATATGGGTTGTGGCTGAATCTATTGTAGTCTGCATATCGCGGACTGCTTGTTTTAGGATAATTTCAGGTTGTTCTAGTGCATCTAAAATTCCATGCATATCGGCTCTAAAGAGGCGCGTTATTCTGTTTAAGATTTTCATGGTTTGGGTCTCACTATGTTATCGTTCCCATGCTCCAGCGTGGGAATGCCGCTTGTGACGCTCCTGCGTCGCAGGAGCGTTCAGGGGTGAATTCCTATGTTGGAGCATGGAAGCTATTAATGCGATTAGGCACCTGGAAATAAATAATCATCCATCTTTACTGGTTTTTTTGTCCGTCATCAGTACTGTAGCAATAGTTACGTAGCCTGCTATGCGCCTATTGCTACAGCACTAATGACAAACAAAAATCCTGCCAAAATATTGGATGCTTATTTATTTCCAAGTGCCTTACTTAATGGCTCGTTGTGCTTTAAGGCTGTCCAATTGGATACTTTTTGCAGCACGTTTGCGTTTTTCATCCTGATCGCTACGCGTACCACTAAAGGCATCAGCGACCGAGCTTTCTAGCGCCATGAGTTGTGCATCCATTTCTGCACTTGCCACAGGCATGGCTGCTTTATGTTCGGCTTTGCTTACTTCATCACGGTACTCTTTGATGACTTGATCTGCTTTATCTTTGTTGCCGTTACGTACCCAGTAGCTCAGGCTTTTTTGCATACGCCCCATATTATTTTTTAACCAGCTCTGTTTATAGACTTCTTTATCTATCGAAGCGGTTGCTTCTTGTCTACGTTCAGGCTCTACAACGGCTAATTGTAATTGCTCGGCTAAGAGGGCTTGTTGATGTATCACGCCATTCGCCTGATAAGCCAGTTGCATATGACCAAGGGCAATAGTGCCTATTTCATTGGCAGTTACCTTAAAAGTTATCACGAATTTTTTCTGATGATTGCCCAGTAATTGTCCCGTTTTAATATTAAAAGTATGAGCACCCGTTTTCGTAATGGGGTAGCCACCTGCATCAACTAATTCAATACCTTGGTTTAGTTGTAGCGTTAAGCTACTATTGGCAGCATAGATATTTCTGGTTGCTGCTAGATTGTTGGCAAAGATGCTGCTTAAACCTGATAAATCTTCCAGATAGTTATAATTGCCCATACCGTAATCAGCGAAGGAACTCATTAAGGTTTCATTAAAATCTAAGCCCATACCGATGCTGGAAAGTACTGATTCTTGTTGCGTCAATTTGGCAATGATCTGACTTAAACCCGTTAAATCAGTTACGCCTTGGTTAGCATGGCCGTCAGATAAAATGAGTACTTTACTGCTGTGGTTTTGTGGGTTGGTGCGCAATAAACTAACCGCTTTATTTAGCCCTGCACTGATATTAGTGCCACCCCCAATTTGAATATTTTGCACGATACTATTTAAATGTTGGCGTTGCTGGTAATCAACGGTGGTTAATGGCGCGTGTACAGTTGCATTATTGGAGAATGATATAAGCGCAAAGCGGTCAGTGTCATTTAAACGTGCTAATAAATCGTGGATAGCTGCTTTGGCAAAGCCCATTTTGTTGGCACCTGACATAGAGCCACTACGATCTAGGATGACAATAATATCACTGGCACGTTGGGCAAGATCTGCTGTATTAATACTGGGTGGCTTAATGCTGACATCAAGGTAAATAGTGTTGTTTTCTCCTTTAACTAATTTTGTTTGTGATAGTTTGCTGCTAATTTTCACTGGATCTGATATTGGATTGCTATGCAAGGTCGTTGTGGTGATATTTTGCGTGGCTGCCAGTACTGCTGCTGTTACCAAAGTACTACCGATAAATGCTAGTAGGCCGAAACGGTTGGTATAGAGACGTTGGCTGAATGATTGGCTAAATTTGGACATGTCGCTCTCCGATAGTGAAAATAAATGCGTCGAGGATTAGCTTAGGCTTATTGGTTGCTGTTTGGTAGCGGCAGAAATGTAAAAGATAATGGCAAAATATTTACATGATTTTTACATTGCAAAAATTAAAACAGGTACACTGTAAAACAGGTAGTAGGAGGGTAATAAGTATGGCAAATAAAGCGCAATTATTAATAGTAGAGGATGAGCAAGCAATTCTGGATGGCTTAATGGATGTCTTTGTATTTCATGGCTATGCAGTGGACACCGCAATTGATGGCAAGCAAGGATTGGAAAAAGCTTTGAGTGGTCGTTATGACTTGATTTTACTGGATGTCATGTTGCCGTTTATTGATGGCTTTACTATTTGCAATAAAGTACGTGAGCAAGATTTGCAACAGCCCATTATTATGCTGACGGCCAAATCAAGCGAGCAAGATATTATTACTGGATTGACCTTGGGGGCAGATGATTATATTAGCAAACCTTTTTCGGTGCGTGAACTTGTGCTAAGGGTGGAATGCGTTTTAAAGCGATCAATACAAGCGACTGAGCAACTGGCTGAAATATACGTGGCAAATATACGTATTGATACGGTCAATTTACAACAAATAGAGTGCACAGATCCGCAACATTTTACGCGCAGAGAAGTGGATATTTTACATTATTTACAACTACATAATGCGCGGCCTGTCTCTCGGGATGAGTTGTTGGAACAAGTGTGGGGTTACCAGCATGCAGAAGATGTAGAGACACGCACCGTGGATATTCATATTGCTAAAATACGGCGCAAAATTGAAATTGACCCGAAGCAACCACAGTTTTTATTAACGATACGTGGGGAAGGTTATCGCCTATTAAGTTCTGCAAATTTGTAATGAAAGCAACGCGAGCAAGTCGTTATTATCACCCTAAAACTGCCAAAAGACGATTATTGTTTTGGTTGGTGGTGTTTTTTATTGGTATCTCATTACCTGTTTATTTTTTAGTACACAAAGTTTATTCACAGCTGGAAAATGAAACGTGGTATCAACAGCGGCACCAAGCAGAATTATTGGTTGAACGTATTGAGCAGCAATTATTGGCTAAGTTACAAATAGAGCAGGATCGGCCTATTGCTGAATACAACTTTTTTAATGTTCTGGAAAATCGTTTATTACAATCGGCGACTGTTAATTTCTCACCCTTATCTGCAATCCCACCTAAAAGTGATATACCTGGGTTGATTGGTTATTTTCAAGTTGATCCAGATGGTAGTTTTCATATTCCTGCATTGCCAAAATTTGATGATAAATTCCAAGCAGGTTTGAGTGCTAGTTCTTTGGCAATTCGTATGGCATTAAAAGCAAAGTTACAGGGCTTGCTGGCTTTGCCATCCACTACAGTTGCTAGTGGGGTTGAGAAAGATGTGTTGGGGGATGTTGCGGCAATGCACTATGAAGCACAGAAGGATAGAGATACGGCGCAGCAAACAAATCGTTTTGCTGATTATTTGCGCTCAAATGAGAAAACTCAAATGTTGGGTAACGCACAAGGCAATAGAGCGAGAGGGGGAGAGCAGGATATTATTGCTGCTAGTCAGAAGAGTGAAGAATTGAGTGAAGCGAAATTACAGCAACTCAATATTGCAACGACCTTGTGGAAACAAAAGCAGGCGCAGGATAAAGCGTTACCTTCGGTCGCATTGCAAAAATCCAAACGAAATTATCGTTTACAGGCACGTAAAGAAGTGGTGATCATTCCGCAGCAATCGAGTTTAAGTGCATTTTTCAAACGTAATCAAACTAGATCAGTTAGTCCTGATTCAGCAGAATTGGCCAATAGTAATGAGCGTGTTGCAAACGTCGCCCTAACAGAAAAAAAAGCTCTGAATGAGCAGGGCCCAGTTAGTATTTTGAGCTTTGAAAGTGAAGTGAGTCCATTGCAAATGATTACCCTAGGGGCGCAACATTTATGTTTTTATCGTAATGCATGGAATGGTAAGGAACGCTATATTCAAGGCCTGATTGTTGATATGCGTTTTATGCAGCAAATTATTCAGCCCATATTTACGAGTACTTATAGTTTACCGCTCAGTAGTCTTTTAGTGGTTAATGATGGCGAGGTGCTACAGCAGTTTAAACAAGCAGGGCAACACAATGAATTACTGATATTTCGACGCGCATTATTGCCTCCTTTTCAACAAATGGAGATGATTGTCAATTCGGGGAGTTTAGATGCGGGTTATAGTAAGCAGATGTTGGATTTGGTGAGTGTTGTGTTGGCCGTTGTCGTGCTATCTGGTTTTATTTTATTTTACCGGTTAGGTGCGGGACAAATAGAGCTGGCCAAACAGCAGCGTAATTTTATTTCCTCGGTCAGTCATGAGTTAAAAACGCCCTTAACATCAATACGCATGTATGCGGAGATGTTGCGAGCAGACTGGGTAACGGATGCCAGTCGCAAGCAAAGCTATTATGATTATATTTATTTTGAAAGCGAGCGTTTATCACGCCTTATTAGTAATGTATTACAACTGGCGCGTTTGGATAATCAACAAAAATCACTACAACTTACTGAGCAAAGTGCTAGTTACTTATTGCAACAAGTGCAAGCAAAAGTTGCGGCACAGATTGAGGCAAGTCAATACCAGTTAAATCTATTAACACCTGAATATAATGGTAAAGGTATCTGTATAAAAGTGGATGAAGATGCCTTTTTTCAGATTATGATTAATTTGGTTGATAATGCTATCAAATTTTCTAAACAAGCAGAGCATAAAAGTATTGATATTGGCTATAAAATAACTGATCGTGGTAAAAGCTTGGTATTTTACGTACGGGATTATGGCACAGGGGTAGAACCACAGCAGATGAAAAAAATCTTTCGTTTATTTTATCGGGCGGGAGATGAGCTGACGCGCACACAGCCAGGGACAGGAATTGGTTTGGCGTTGGTGGTGCAATTAGCGGATGCAATGGATGCGCAAGTTGATTTGTTGAATCGTCACCCTGGGGCGGAGTTTCAGGTGAAGTTTAAAGTGGTGTAGTGCTGGGATATTCTTGATACTTTGAATATGACCCTTATTTTTATGTTAGACTGATGTATAAATGTAATGTATGAATGGGTTTAAAATGCATAGAACACAAATATATTTTGAAGAACAGTTGTTTGATGAACTTAAAGGGCAAGCGGGTAGTTTAGGGATGTCACTTTCTGCCTATATTCGGCAAGTGCTCAAAAAAGAATTGGCAGAGCTAAAAAAACAGCCCCAATCATTAGATTTTTCTGAATTTTCAGGGATGTGGGAAGGTAGAGATATAACGCAAGCGTCAATTAGAAAAAAAGCCTGGAAATGATTGTTGTAGATACCAATATATTAATTGAGATTTTAAAAGCAAATAAGCAAACAATTGAGATAATACAAACTTTTGATGAAGAGCTCGTTATTTCTTCTGTTTCTGTTATGGAACTTTATTATGGTGCTATTAACAAAGCAGAATTAAAAAAGCTTGAAAAATTTGTCGCAAATTTCAGGGTGGAGCATTTAAATGAAGAGGTTTCTCGGCAATCAACAGCATTGGTTAAAACTTATGCAAAAAGCCATGGGTTGGATATTCCTGACTGCCTTATTGCAGCAACAGCTTTAGTTTTAGGGGGTAAGTTATTTACTTATAATGTTAAAGACTTTCGGTATATTGCTGGGTTGGTATTAGTGAATGCGTAGGAGGCAAGGGAGAAATAAAAATCTTAGCCTCAATGGGATAATGGGGTGCTAGCCATGGACTGGCTAGCAGTTTTAACTTGATTATTGTTGTTTACGGCGATTGGCAATAAAGCCTATTAAACCAAGCCCTAGTAATGCAATAGGCATTGGTTCTGGAACATTATTGCTTGGAGCACTAATGGCATATGTTTCAAGGTTTGCTGTAGAGAGTGCTTGCCAATTACTACCATCGGTAGTGAAGCGTGCGCTACTATAACCATTGCAACAACTTTCAGCCCAGTATATATCTAAAGTATGCGCGCCAGCAGAGAGAGGGTTATTAAGCAAGCTCATGACATCACTGCTACCCCAGTTATAAGCCCACCATAAATCGTCGACACGGTTCCCTATTAAGGTGTTGTCAAGATAAAGTGCCGCGCCGTAATGTGCATCTAGTCCTGCCTCAAATCCCCAATTTCCAGCTTGGCTAGTATTAAAGTCAATAGATAAATGACTTAGACTGTTGTTTCCTGAATAGAAATGACTGAAATCACTGATAGAATTTGTAGTGACTGGCGATGATTGATTGTTCCAGGAGCTGATAAAATTGGTATTATCGATACCATTGTTAATATTCCTAGTTGCAATTTCCATGGTGGCAGCATTAAGGTTGATACTGAGAGAAGTAAGGAGCAAGGTTGCGATTGCGTAAGTAATTTTTTTCATAATGAATGACACCTTTATGGCTAATAGAAAATTTATATTGTTTAAATTATCTAAAGCTAATAGTGTGCCAATATTTGAAAAATTATAAAGATATGATTTTTTATTATTTATCTAATTGATTTTAAATGTCTTTTATTTTTAAATGTGGACTATATTAATTATTTGTTGGAAATAATTACATTGTAAGAGTGACAGGAGGGAGTGTGTATATCGGCGGTTGACATTATTTGTCAGCGATTCAGAGTATCTGAAGCTGTCTAAATAAATCAATAGTATAGAGAGCAT
>CAZXJK010000050.1:0-13447 GCA_964640895.1 uncultured Methylomonas sp. | reverse complement strand
TTCCGCCTGAAGCTCCTCCTGGGAAATAACCGTAGAATTCATGGTCTTCTTGCATGCCTTCACAATATTCAGCAATCAGTTCACGCATGGTGATACCAGCAGGTGCTAAGTGTACGCCTGGCTTATTAACACGTCCTGAAATAGAGAAAGAACGTAGCCCTTTGCGATCATGACGGCCATAAGAGGTAAACCACTCAGGGCCTTTTTCAACAATATCACGAACCCAGTAAACTGATTCCATATTATGCTCAAGGGTCGGGAGACCAAATAAGCCGACTTCTGCTAAAAATGGTGGCCTGAGGCGTGGCATGCCGCGTTTGCCCTCAATAGACTCAACCATCGCTGATTCTTCACCACAAATATAAGCACCTGCACCACGGCGTAGATGAATAGGGGGTAAGCGATACTTGCCGGAAGGTGGGTTATTTTCTAAATTAGCAATTTCTTTCGTCAGGATTTCGCGACAGCCTGCATATTCATCACGTAGATAAATATAAATTTCATCACAGCCTACACAAAGTGCCGCAATGATCATGCCTTCTAAAAATCGATGTGGGTCTGACTCCAGATAGTGACGATCTTTAAACGTGCCCGGTTCACCTTCATCAATGTTGACTGCCATTAAGCGTGGGCCTGCGAAACTTTTAACAATGCGCCATTTTCTACCAGCCGGAAATCCTGCTCCCCCTAAGCCACGTAAGCCAGAATCTTCCATTTTTTTGATGACACTTTCTTTGCTGATGGTGCCTTCCATTACGCCTTTCAAAGTTTGGTAGCCATTATCAGCATAATATTTTTGCATGCTGGTATAGTCGGTCACGCTAGCAGTAATCGCATTCTCATTTACGGCACTAATAACGGCCGCAGGGCTAGCCGCATCTATTGGGTTTTGCCCAACGACAGCAACGGGTGCGTGTTGGCAGCGGCCGACACAAGGTACTTTTTGAATACGCACTTGTTCAGCATTTAAACCTTGCTCTAGAGCGTCAGTTAGTTCGTTAGAGCCTGACATGGCGCAAGTTAATGACTCACAAACACGAACAGTTAAAGGTGGCGGAGGTGTCTGGCTTTCTTTAACAACATCAAAATGATGGTAGAAGGAAGCGACTTCAAAGACTTCAGCAGGAGAAAGCTTCATTTCGTGGGCGAGGGCCACAAGATGTTTAGAGGATATGTGCTGATAGTTATCCTGTATTTTATGTAAATGCTCTATCAACAAATCGCTTTGCCGAGATTCATCGGCTAGCAGCGTTTGTACTTCTGCCAATGCAGTTAGGTCAACGGCATGACCTTTGGGTCCTCTACGTTTCTTTTTGGTAATTTGATCAGGGCTAATTGTAATGACTGCCACTCGGTATTCCTCCAACTCTGTGCGGTATTTGAAGATGGCTATAAATTATGCAGCTAAGGCTGAATAATGTATATATCCTAGTCGCCAATGTGTTTTCTGGCTAAAATCTTACTTACTGTACCAAAACGGGTATCTTTAGTTCAAGTAATCTTTTCTTATGTGTGTATCAGAAATGATGATATTATCATTATTTACTGTTTTTACTATTAGGAATTAATTTGAATCCACAGCATTTATTGACATTTACAGTGGTTGCCAGATTAAAAAGTATTACCTTAACAGCACAGCAACTGAACATTGGGCAACCGGCAGTATCAGGTCAGTTAAAGTTGCTGCAAACTTTTGTAGGCGAACCGCTCTATGAGCGTAAAGGTCATAAAATTGAATTGACCGCAGTTGGCCTAGGCTTACTTGAGTATGCGCAGAACATAGATACATGTTATACGCAGGCATTAGAATATGTACGTAGTTTGCAGCAAATTAGTACGGGAGTGTTGCGGATAGGCGCAACCATGACCATTGCCAGTTACTACCTACCAAAATTTTTGGTTGAATTACAGACTAAGCATGCCGGGGTTCAGGTTTTCATGAAAACCTTTGATACCTCGCAAACATTACATAATTTATATAATTTAGATTTAGGCTTTATTGAAGGCTCTTTACACGAACATGAATTACCAAGTCATTATGAGGTCATTCCTTGGCAGCAAGATGAAATTGTATTGATTATTCCTGAAAATCATCCACTAGCAACTGAATTTAAAGAATATGTTCCGCTAGAGGTATTTGGTCAGCACCAAATCATTTGGCGTGAAGCTGGTTCAGGCGCACGCCAGATTGTTGAGCAAGCTCTTTTGAATGCGGGGATTCATTCACCTATTAATATTGAAGTAACAGGTGTTTCGGCGGTAAAAGAGTCGGTGCGTGCAGGGCTGGGTATTGGTTTTTCATCCGTTATGGCTTTAAAAAATGAAAGTGCAGGTTTAGTGGCTCGCAGTATTGATAATGCACGGGGCTTGGTATGGCAATTAAATATTATTGCACCTAAGGCGACATTACAGTCGAGAGTGACGCAAGCCTTTTTAGCTCTGTGCATGCATCATAAACAATAGGATTATGTCGGAGAGGTTATTAAGTGCGTAAGGTATTCGTAATCGTTTTATCTTTATATTTCAGCTCGGCAATGGCGAGTACATTCAGTATTAAACAAGTGGCGCAAGGCATTTATGTACACCAAGGGCCGATAGCATTGCCCGATAGATATAATCATGATGCCATTGCCAATATTGGCTTTATTGTCGGTAAGCGCTGTGTGGCTGTGGTTGATAGTGGAGGGAACCCTACACAGGGGCAGCAACTCAAAAAAGCCATACAGCGCGTCACCAAGACTCCTATTTGCTATGTGATTAATACCCATGTGCATCCCGATCATATTTTTGGCAATAGTGCTTTTAAAAATATTCCAAAAATTAAATATGTGGGTCATCAAAAATTAAGTCGAGCAATGTCGGCACGTGGATCTTTTTATATTGCTCGCTCTATGGAGCAGATAGCGGTTAAACTCACTGTAGATGATATTATCCCGCCAACCATAAATGTAAAAAACAGTCTAAAGCTTGATTTAGGTGGGCGTGTTATTGAATTAACCGCACACCCAACGGCACATACGGATAATGATTTAACAGTATTTGATGTAGAAACCAATACCATGTGGTTATCTGATTTGCTTTTTATCGGTCATCTACCCGTTTTAGATGGTAGCTTATTAGGTTGGCTGGCAGAAATAGAGAAACTAGAGCAACGTCAGTTCGATGTAGTGATCCCTGGGCATGGGCCGATAGTACGTGATTGGCCAGAGAGTCTGCAACCACAAAAGCAATATTTACAAAGTTTGGCAACAGCGATACGCAGCAAGATTAAACAAGGTGCTTATATGGAAGATGCATTAAGTACGGTTGATTATGCCGCTAAAGATCAATGGCAGTTGTTCGATGAATTTCATAAAAAGAATATAAGTAGTGCTTTTGCCGAGTTGGAGTGGGAAGACTAGTTTAGATGACAATAAAAGTAATTTTGGTAGATGATCATGCGGTCGTACGTGCGGGTGTTAAAATGTTGCTATCAACTGATGATCGATTGGTGGTTATTGCAGAAGCAGAGCGTGGCGAACAAGCGATGCAGTTATATGCGGAGCAACAACCTGATGTGCTGGTGATGGATTTATCCATGCCTGGTATTGGGGGCTTGGAAACGATACGACGGATTTGCGCTCGCCATAAAGCCGCCAAAATTTTGGTATTCAGTGTGCATGCAGAGCAAGTCTATATTAGTCGAGCAATGCAAGCAGGTGCGAAAGGGTATATTAATAAAGGGAGTGTTGCCGCAGTATTGATAGATGCTATTGTTAAGATCGCCCAAGGTGAGTTGTTCCTAGAAGAAATCCTAGAGTCTAACCCGTTAGAGTATGACAATAAAAATCAAACTGATCAACAAGCTATTATCCGTGCTTTTACACCACGTGAGTTTGATGTGTTTTTATTATTATCCAAAGGTATGCCAGTGCAAAAAATTGCTGATGAGTTGTGCCTTAGCTATAAAACCATTGCAAATTACAGTACCCAGATTAAGAAAAAGCTACATGCGGATAATGTTGCAGAATTAGCGCATATTGCGGTATCGTACGGCATGATAAACTGATAGCTTTGCAGTGGTTTGACAAGGGTAGACTTAGGGAGCTGGAAAAAAATAATCATCCAATCTTGTTGGTCTTTTTGTCCGTCTTTAGCGGTGTCGTAACAGTTACGTAGCTTGCTACGCGCCCGTTACGACACCACCAAAGACAAACAAAAATCCTACCCAATATCGGACGATTATTTATTTCCAGCTCCCTTACTTAAAAAATTGCTTTATTTGTGGAGCAAAATACCAGAGTAAAAACATCACCGCAGCAGTACCTAAAACGGTTATTGCCAGATCAGGGTTAGTGCGTAATGTGACTTTGGCAATTGCCAAGAGTCCGATTGCAATGAGCAACTTTAGTAAAGCTAGCAGCCAGCTCATTAGTGTGGTCATGATTGTTTGAAGAGTGCTCAAATATATTGCCTCATTATTATCTATACATGTTGCCCTTCATGATATCAATGTACGTTAGTGGCTATTTATGATATTAATTTTAACAATAATTCTAGTCATAAGGAACGAAAATTCAATAATAGCTGAGCCTGATTGTCTTTATTGTCGTTTTTAGCATTACATAAGCAGGTGTGTCGCTTGCTATACACCTGCTTATGCGTTTTGAATGTGATAAAAAATATTGCGTAAAATTATTAAGGTATTTAAGGTTAGCTACTTAGGAATGGGCATGAATTAACTTAGGCAAACAGACAGAAAAATCAAGCAATAAAATTTGCGATAAAAACGGATTTTATTTAAAATTACCAGATGATAATAGAACCATACTCAGTAGAAATTGAAAAACAGATGCAAGAATTATATAGTCGTCTGCCAGAGAAAAGTAGACGTTTATATGCAGGCGTTGAGGCTTCAAAATTTCCTTATGGTGACATTAGCTATATTGCGGGGCTTTTTCATTGTTCACGTGATACGGTTTCGCTTGGCATTAAAGAACTTGCCGAAGAGGAGTCTTTAGCTCAAGGGCGCAGTAGAAAAAAGGCGGTGGACGAACACCTGTACTCAAAAAAAACAGATATAAACGATATTTTCCTAGCTTTAGTGAAAGATCATACCGCAGGCGACCCTATGGATGAGGCTAAAAAATGGACAAATTTAACCTGCGCAGAAATCAGATTATTGTTAGCCAAAAAAGGTTTTAAAGTCAGTCGTAATATTGTTAGAAAACTGCTAAAGAAAAATGGTTATGTTAAACGTAAACCATTGAAAAATAAAGCAGGTGGAGGGCATGTGGATCGTAATGCTCACAAGAGCGTATTGCTGAATTGAGAGCAATATATGATGCAGAAGGAAACCCTATTATTAGCGTGGATACCAAGAAAAAGGAAGCCATTGGCAATCTATCACGAGAGGGTAAGATTTATACCACTGAAACGATTGAAGTTTTTGATCATGATTTTCCATCGTTAGCCGAAGGTGTTGCTATTCCTCATACCGTTTATGACATAAAACGTAATGAAGCCTATGTTAGTATTGGCACAAACCGTGATACTAGTGAGTTTTGTTGTGATTCTATTCGCCACTGGTGGTACAACTATGGGGTTTTTAATTATCCTTTAGCTGTCTCCATTTTAATGTTGATGGATGGTGGCGGTAGTAATTCTTCCAGACATTATATTTTTAAAGAAGATTTGCAAGCATTAGCAGATGAAATCGGCGTAAAAATACGAATAGCCCATTATCCGCCCTATACTTCAAAATGGAATCCTGTTGAGCATAGAGTGTTTCCACATATCACGCGTGCCTTGCAAGGCATGGTTTTAACAAGCCATCAACTTACAAAAGAGCTAACAGAAAAAGCGACAACAAAAGCAGGACTTAAGGTTATTGCTTGTATTTTTAATAAAATTTACGAAACAGGTCGAAAAGTTGCAGATGGTTTTAAAGAATCCATGAAAATTGTATTTGATAAGCATTTGAAGCTGTGGAATTATGTTGTTATCCCTCAGTCGGCAATTTTATAGGTTGCCTAAGTTATTTCATGCGCGTTCCTAAGGCAGATTCTTCGCCGCAAATATAGGCACCTGCACCTAAACGTATCTCAATATCAAAATTCAGGCCTTGTTGTAATATATTATGACCTAATAAATTGCTGTTGCGCCGTTCTGCCAAAATGGCTAATAATTTCTCATAGAGAAATAAATACTCGGCACGTAGGTAAAGAAATCCTTGTTCTGCGTAATACCGTAGTATAGGGCGTGCGAAGTATATGTTACTAGGATTAATAAGTCTGTTCAAAAGCACCTGATTGTTGCAAATAAGTTAGCCCACCACCGATAATAATGAGTCCCAAAATAATGGCAAAAGCAATTTTCCAGTAACTATAAGGCCGTTCTCCTTGTACTTTGCCAGTACGGCCATTCACGACAAAACGATAGGTCTGATCGTGATACTGAAAAGCAGCGGACCAAATGGGGAGTAGGCAGTGTTTATAGGTTGTGTGACTATGTTGAGTATTGATTTGATAGATGCGCTGATGGTCACCGCCAATATCGTAAGTAATATCACGACGAATAATGCCATCCATTTGTTGTTTGGCATGGTCAAAACCTTCATCAAGGTTAACTTGATATACTTCACTCTGAAAACCGCTAATATATTTCTCATTATAAGGCACTAGCTGTTCAAGATCCCAGGGGTGAAGTTGGTCAATAATTTTACGTGGCAAGGAGCGACTTGCTCCCACTAAGACATCATCAAAGAAGCGTGATACTTGACCACGGACATTAGTCCAACGTATTTTAGGAACGCGTTTGTTTCGGGTTACTTGCCGCCCATTTTCAACATAACTAACCCGTTGGGTAACGTAATAAGTTACACCTCTCGCTCCAGTATAGTGACTTTGGGTGTGACTGTCGTATGTCCAATAAGGCAAGTAAATACCGAGGAGCTTGGTATCATCTCGTGCATATTTCTTTAATTTATTAGGAGCAAACCATAAGCCTGCTAGCCACTTGTGAAAGCTTGCTTGGGCAGTCGCCTTTTTAATTAAAAAGGGGAGTAGTGATTTAGGTGGTATCGCCTTGTTGCTGCTAGAACTAATGACTATATTGGTACCACAAAACGGGCATTCGCCTGCATGAATATGACTGGCAAATTTAAAATTGGCTCCACAGGCATTGCAGTGTGCCTGTTGCTTAGTGGTGACGGCAACAGATTGGCTATTGTTAAGCTCTTGTAAAGCACCTTGTAAATCATACTCTTTGATAGTTTGTTGGTGCTCTGTATCGATATCATTAGTATGCCCACAGTATGTACAACGCAGGTGTACAGTGCCAGGCTGGTATTTTAATAAAGCACCACATTGTGTACAGGGAAATTGGTATTGGCTTTGCGTTGGCTCAGTTGTTTGTTTGGATTTCACGGTAGCAATAATATTATAGGTAACTCAATATAAGGCACTTGGAAATAAATAAGCATCCAATATTTTGGCAGGATTTTTGTTTGTCATTAGTGCTGTAGCAATAGGCGCATAGCAGGCTACGTAACTATTGCTACAGTACTGATGACGGACAAAAAAACCAGTAAAGATGGATGATTATTTATTTCCAGGTGCCTAAGTACAGGCGCATAATTAATTTAACGTTTTTGTAGGTGCGGATTTAGCCGCAATGTGCAGATAAATCTGCACCTACGAGGAACTAGGCCATATTACAAAAAATTAAAATTTATTGTTTGTTATTGTGGTGGTAACGGCGGCGGCATAGAGGCAAAATAACTAGCCAGCTCCGTTACATCCCCTGCCTTAGTCCAGTTAACCAGTGCTTGGCTCCAGATCAATGTTGTTCGGTTAATTGTGCCAGTGTTAATTTGCTCTGCTAATTGTGTTAAACCAAAAGACCCTGTTTGTTGGCCGTTGAGTGCAATAAAGTATTGAGTTTGTTTAGGCAGTGGTGGCGGTGTTGCCGTGGTGGGTGGCGCACTGCTTGGCGCACTGCTTGGTTGCGCAAAGGTTTGCCCCATTTTATTAGCCATTGCAAAACCCATGCCCATACCGATACCCTGAGAGGCACCGCCCGAGGGGTTTTCAGCGGCAGCACGCATTGCTTCGGCCGCTTGAAATTCACTATAATCTTTTAAATTACCAATGACACCCATGCTAGTGCGTTTATCGAGTGCTTCTTCAACGGCAGGCGGTAAGGAAATATTTTCGACTAAAAGCTTGGTAAGCTCTAAACCATATTCCATAAATTCCGGTGCTATTTTGGCACTGATATAGTCACTTAAATCATCATAATTACCCGCTAGATCTAAGACAGGGATATTAGCTTCCCCTAGGATACTGGCAAAACGGGACAGAATAAGGTTGCGTAATTGTGCGCTGATTTCATCGGTAGAAAAATGTCCATCCGTCCCGACTATTTCATGAATAAAGGTTAATGGATCGTTAATACGCACGCCGTAGCTGCCAAAAGCACGTAGCCGTACTGGGCCAAATTCTTTATCGCGTAGCATGATCGGGTTTTTAGTGCCCCATTTTAAATCAGTAAAGCGGCGCATATTAAAGAAATATACTTCTGCTTTAAATGGACTTTCAAACCCATGCGGCCAATTTTGTAAAGTGGTCATAATGGGCATGTTGTTGGTTTCTAGCTCATACATACCTGGTTCAAAAAAATCAGCAGCCTTACCTTCATTAATCAAAATGGCAGTTTGTGATTCACGCACCGTGAGTTTAGCACCGTATTTGATTTCATTGCCATAACGCTCAAAGCGATAGACCATGGTGTCGTTCGAGTTATCCAGCCATTCAATGACATCAACAAATTCAGCAAATAGTTTGTCAAATAGACCCATTCGGTATTCTCCCTAAGAAAGTGTTTATTAATTAATTCCCGTTATTTAAAACAAGGTAGGTGTACAAATTAATCATCTAAGTGTGAATCTTGTATGCATACAGAAACGCTTTGCGCTCCGCGATGCAGAGCATCGCCCTATGCATTCCCACGCGGAGCGTCACTGCCATTAAGTTATGGCGATAAACATAGGATGTGCTGAGGTATGAAGCGCATCTTTCGGAGCTTGATGCGCTTCCTATCGCCAGCACATCCTATACAAAATGCTTAACTTAATGGTAGTGACGCGCGGAGCATGGGAACGGGATTACGTAGTGTTTGTCCCGCATTAAGTCTGTAGGCTGTCCCACCTTAAGTGCGTAGCCATAAAGTTAAACATTTCCTAAGTCGGTTACTCGGTTGATACTGTGGTGGTACGACTGGCAGCAGCCGATAAAGTCTGCCGTAATTCAGTTTCACATTCTTGTAATTGTATCACCGCATCAGCGCGCATTTTTTTGCCTTCATCAGCAATTTGCAGGCTTTCATTGATGGTGGCAATCAAGGTTGCGTTGGCTTTTTTGACCGATTCAATATCAAATACGCCGCGCTCTAATTCTTTGCGTGTTAGCGCATTAGCTTGTTTAAGGTTGGTGGCATTGGCTTCTAGCAATTCATTGGTCAGGTTAGTGGCTGATTGCAAGGTTTCGGCAGCATCTGATGAGCGGTAGATAGCAACTGCGGTTGCTAATTGTTGGCGCCATAAAGGGATGGTATTCACAATGGTGGAATTGATTTTGTTAATCAAGCCTTTATCATTTTCTTGTACTAAGCGAATGCCAGGTAAGCTTTGCATGGCAACTTGGCGAGTGAGGCGCAAGTCATGCACGCGGCGTTCCAAGTCGTCTCTTGATGAACGTAAATCACGTAATTCTTGAGCTTCTAAGATGGCTTCTGATAGTTCGGCTGCTTTGGCTTTATCGGGGATGACTTGGCTATCCAGCTCTAATAATTTGGCATCACCTGCAGAAATATAATGATCAAGGTTATGAAAGTACTCCAAATTTGCTTCATAGAGCTTGTCCAGCATAATAATATCGGTTAATAAAGTCGTTTTATGTGAGTCGAGTTTATTAGTAATGCTGTCTATTTGCTTGCGAACTTCTTCATACTTTTGGATGAATTTGGCTATTGGTTTAGCACTGCCAAATATTTTGGCAAAAAATCCTGGTTTTTTATTGGGGTCTAAAGCATCAACATCAAAGCCACGTAGAGCACTGACCATTTCATTTAAGTCACCTCCTGCCGCGCCCATATCTTTATTTTTAACACCATCGAGCATTTTATCAGAAATAGAGGTTAGCTCTTCTTGGGCTTTGCTCCCAAAGTAAATAATAGATTTACTGTCATAAATATCTATTTCTGCAATTTTTTTAGCAATTTGGTTTTTGCTATTTGCATCCGATTCATCATAAGCCAGAATGTCTTTACTGACCCCTGGTACAACTTCGTTAAAAGCGGCACTGCCTGGTAATGTTAGTTCTTCAGTGGTGGTTGGTTCGCTCATATTGCTTTCCTTGGTATGTTTTTGTCAAATGGGTTAATTGCTAAATAACCCCTTCGTTCTTTAGTTGGGTTGCTAATACTTCAATTTGTACATCAAGATCGAGAATATCATCTTCAAGTAACTTTTGTTTTTGTTCGATAAAGACCGATTCGATGGTTTTTAATACATTATCAAAGTTTTCCGCGAGTTGTTCAGCCTGTTGTTTTTTTTGCATATCTGCAAAGCCCTCGGTCACTTTAAGCGCACCATCAAGATAGATATTCAGGAATTTACGCGATCGTCTAATGTCACCTGGATCATCTTGTAACATTGATAGGATTTCATGCGCGTGTGCACAAATAATACGGATACGTTGATTAAATATTGGATTATTGATTTGTTTGTTAGCTTGTTCGATACCAAAAATTTGGCTTTCAGCTTCATCAATAGTTTGAGCAATTTCTGCGGCAGTATAACCATGGCTACCTGCAATCATTTTTTCTTTGTGTGGGTCGGTGCCATAGTGTAGTAACATGCCTGTTAATGCGCCTAAGCCAAAAAAAATGGCAACAAAAAATGTATTGCCAGCTGCAATCCAGGTGACTGCAAAAGTGGATAGCGCAACGATAATAGCGGCAAAAGTTTTTAATGGCCATCTGGGTGGCTGGGTAATCTTTTTCTCTTGATATGCCATTTCAGCTGCTAATCCATGGCGTAATAAGCTCGCTGCAAATAGAAAACTTGCACAAGCACTTAGGTTGGTGATGATACGCAATAAATCCCCATACATAAAAGAGAGGATTGCAGCAGGAATTAAAGGCAAGGGCAAAATATATAAAAGCAGGCCGCGACTACTAAACAGCCCTTTTTGCACCAAGCTTTTTTGATATATTTTAGGCTTTCTTAATTGATCTGTTTTTTTCATGATGTGGCTAAAAAGGTAAGGCCGCAAGAATAGATTGGCAGCTGGCAATCGTCACAGTGCTGATAAGTAACATGAGGCCAATGATTGACCTTAAAGCTTTAGGCATGGTGGTTTGGTATCCTGATAAAACAAGGTAGGTTGGGCTGTATATATGAAGTAATAGTGAACCAATTATAGCTTGACTTCACATATTATGAAAATCTAAGGTTCATTACGTATTCTTAAAAAAACAGCAAACCGAGGAATGCCACTATCTGTTTTGCCTTGATAGCGAAAACTAATGGTGCTACCAATAGCGGGTGGGTGTGCTCTTTGTTGGTGGCTAAAGCCACTACCTATATAAAATATTTTGCCTAATGCAGTTTTTACCTGCACTGCTCCCATCTTGCCAGTGAATTGACCTTTACCTGCGCGATAGCCGATGACAACCGCTTCGGCATCCGTAAATTTTTTTAATTTTAACAGCTTATTACTTCTACCTTGCTGATAAAATGCCGTTTTATAATGTAGCATCAGTCCTTCGGCACCTTGTTGGGTTATGTTGTCCAAGAGTTGCATCAATTCAGTTTGGGAATTGATTTGAAATTGTTTAATGACCCCTAAGTATGCATGATGAGTTTGCTTGCTTAAGCTGTGCATTGCAGCAACTCGATCATTAAAAGACCCAGGGTGGTGGGGCATGTCAAACACCATAAACTTAATTTTTTTCCAGCCAGAATGAGGTTTATGTTTGCTGACGATTGACACGGTTTGTTGATACTCCCCTCTTGCTAACCAAAGTTCACCCTCTAATACCTGCTTGGGAAAACCAGCAGTAAACCATTGCGGTGCTTTGAACTGGTGGCCACCTCTGGAAATTAAATATTGGCCATCCCAGTGGGCGCGTACACCATCAAGCTTCTCACTAATCCAATATTGACTAACATCAATAGAAGGGGTAAATGTTTTTGCCAGCATGAGTTTAGCTTTCTCAGTCGCAATGACATTTGAAATAGAGAAAATAGTCAGGAGTAAATACAAAGTTAACTTGTTGAGCTGTTTGATTTATGCACCTAAAAGCAAAGTTAATACCTTAAATATATTGAGTGAGTATGTTGTAGTATATAGGGTTTTTATAAATTTAATAATAGTTATAATTTGGAAATTTTTAGTGAGAATTATAATTTTTATTGCTTAAAGGAAAAAAACAGGTAATATGCGAACTAACATAAGTGTTAGTGCTATTTGTATGTTCCACTTTCTGTATTCCTGTGGATTAGGAACGAGGGGTGAGGTATTAGCATTGTTATCAATAAGGATTGTTTATTAATAATTAGAAGTCGAAAGACGACTAGCAGCATTTAATAGCACCCACTTTATATTCTATAACGAGCACCCTATATGAATTTGATGACATATCCTAAAGTGCCTATGAGTCCACTAAGTGTCAATGAGGAGCTGGATTCATGTTTGCAGGCTTTTCTCGCTAATGGGCATTTATCTATAGAGCAAAAGTTAGCTTTTTATAATGATAAAGTGCAAGGTTTGCTCCATGAATATTTAGTTCAAGTTTACCCCTTGTGTCATCAATTGGCTGGAGGACAGTATTTTATGCAAATAGTGCAACGCTATATTGCACTATTCCCCGCAGATTCTCTAGACTTAAATAAATTTTCAGAAAGCTTTCCTGCCTTTATGTATGTGCAGAGTATGCAGCTTGGTGAGTTGCAGTTTTTTCCTCATTTAAAAGATATGGCGCGTATAGAATATATTCAATACCAAGTGTATTTTGCTGAACAAAGAGCCGAGTTTGATTTTAATACATTTTATGACTTAGGTGAGCATCAGTATCCTAAAGTAACCTTTGTGCTTGCAGCTGATATAGGGTTTATCAGTTCAAGCTATGCAGTTGCACCTTTATGGAAAATGCAAAAAAAACCAATAAATGTGTGCGAAAATCTCATTGCTAAAGAAGCGGAGTGTTATTGCATCGTAAGGCATATTTATACTGTAGAGCTAATTAAGGTAGACGTGAGTCTTTATGATTTATTGGTGGCGATAGCCAAAGGAGAGTCTATGGCGGCTATCTATAAATTCGATCAAGAGGGTTATTTATTGGAGTTAATTAAATCAGGGTGGGTATGTGGTTTTGAGTTGGGTAGCGAACAGGGGGGGGGAAG
>CAZXJK010000049.1:0-13565 GCA_964640895.1 uncultured Methylomonas sp. | reverse complement strand
CAAACAAAAATCCTACCCAATATCGGACGATTATTTATTTCCAGCTCCCTAATGACAAACAAAAATCCTGCCCAAATATTGGATGCTTATTTATTTCCAAGTGCCTAATGTTAGCAAAAATACGCCAGCTTATATGATGACTTTTTATAAATGAAAATTGGATTGTAATCGAATATTGTTGGGGTTCATGCCTCACTTCAACCTACGTTTTAAAAAATTTAAACTGTTAAATTAGGACGATACCCTATGCGCCAATTTCTATTATTGTTTTTAATATTGCTGCTCAGTGCTTGTGCGCAGAATGATGCTAAGCCAACAGATAGTGCTACTACAACCAAACCAGATAATAAGGTAACACAACAGAAACGGCTTGCATTGATAATGGGTAATAGTGCCTATGCTGACAATGCTTTAAAAACACCAGTTAATGATGCAACTGATTTGGCGGCTAAGTTCCAGATTTTGGGTTTTGAGTTGCTCAATAACAAGTCATTGCTTAATGCTAATAAACAGCAAATTCAGCAAGCTGTACAAGATTTTGCAACGCAACTTAAGCAAGGTGATATTGGGCTGCTATTCTATGCAGGTCATGGGATGCAAATTAATCAAGCTAACTATTTGCTGCCTCTTGGTGCGGGGATAAAAAATAAAGCGGATGTTGCCAAAAATGCGGTGAGTTTAAAGTGGGTATTGGCGGAACTGGCCAAAGCTAAAAATTCTATTAACTTTATTATAGTAGATGCTAGTCGGGATAGTTCTTGGCAAAAGCTGAGTAATGCTAAGCAAGGTTTGGTTGCAAGTCAGGCAACTGCTGGAGGCTTAATTGCTTTTTCCGCAAGCCCAAATAAAGTGGCTGTAGTTGGTGTAAAGCAGCGTAATAGTGTCTATACCAAGGCGTTGCTTAGTGCGCTAGATAAGTCAGGCATTGATGTATTGCGCTTGTTTGCAGTCGTGCGGCAAGAGGTTAAAAAAGCAACTAAAAACCAACAAATTCCCTGGGAAAATCATGCGTTAATTAAAGATGCTTATTTTAATGGCGGGCCTAAAGATCGGGTGGTTGAGCAACAAAAAGAGCTGCGACAGTTGCGAGTGATTCGTAAACAGCAGCAAGCTGCTGAGCGGAAGCTACAGCAAGCACTTAAGCGGCAGCAGCAGGCGCAAGGTAATGTACAAAAACAGCAAGCTAATAGTGCTTTAATGCAGGCGCGTTCTGCGGCTGAGCGGGTGCGCAAGCAAGGACAAAGTCTTGGAATAACTATTAAGCCCTCGGCGATGGAAGGTGTTGCTGTAAAGCATATTGGTACGCAAGTACAGGTGGCGAAGGTCAAAAACAAAGTGACTGCAAAGCAGGAAAATGGCAAGAATGATTTTGATAAAGCCTTTCTGGTACAGCAACAGGCGTTTTTAGTCGCGCAAGAGCAAAAAGCTGATTCTGCTGATTATACCCAAGCGAAGACTGAGCACAGTAGTGTTGCTTATTGGCATTACTTAAAGAAGTGTAGCTCGCCTTGTGCGCATAGTGAGTCGGCAGCTACCGCTTATATGCAGTTGCAAACCAAGCAAGATATTGCTGCTTACCAGAGTGCTGACAATGAAAATACGCCCAAGGCATTTCGTTATTATTTAGACAATTGCAATATTGTTTGTGCTCAGCGACAGGTGGCAGAAAAAAGTCTAAAAACGAGTGAGCAAGCTGCACGAGCGGTACAGCAAGATAGTCAATACTATGCACAGGCACGTAAGTACGGCTCTGTGCCAGCGTTGGCAGCTTATTTAAGCAGTTGTAAAGAGTGTCAGGATATAGCGCAATTTGATCAGCATTGGGATAAGCAGCAATTGGCTGATCTTCCTGCGGATGCTTCGCGGCGTATAGCGCAGTTTAATAAACCTGCAGCGGTAGTGGTTGCTTCTAAGTCCTCTAAAAAACCAGCGACTAAGCAGGCAAAAGTGACTGCTCCCGAAGTAAAAAAACAAGTGGCAGCAGAGAAACCTAAAGAAAAAACTAAGCAGGCTGTCATTACGGAAGAGCTTAAGGAAAAAGAGCGGCTCGCTGGAAAAATGATTATGTTGAAACCAGGCTGTTTTCAAATGGGGAATAGTAATGGTAGTCGTGATGAAAAACCAGTACATAAAGTGTGCCTTACCCAGAGTTATGAATTAGGGCAATACGAAGTAACTCAAGCACAATGGCAGGCAGTTATGGGGAAAAATCCAGCGCATTTTAACGGGTCGGATAGGCCAGTTGAAGAGGTGAGTTGGCATGATGTGCAGAATTTTCTTGCTAAGCTCAATCAAAAAACAGGCTTGAAGTATCGTTTGCCTACTGAAGCTGAGTGGGAGTTTGCATGTCGTGCTGGTCAGCGTAAAGAGTATTGTGGTGATGACATTAACAGCATTGCTTGGTATGAAGGCAATTCTAATGCTAAGACACATGCCGTTGGCTTGAAGCAAGCTAATGCTCTGGGGTTTTATGATATGAGCGGCAATGTTTGGGAATGGGTAGAGGATCGGTACGACGAGAGGTATTACCACAGTAGCCCAAGTAATGACCCTAAAGGCGCGGTGGGAGCTGCTAGTCGTGTTTATCGTGGTGGCAGTTGGTACAATGGAGCCAGTTACAGTCGTGCGACAAATCGTGATTATGATAGTCCGAGTAATCGTGATCGTAACTTGGGCTTTCGTTTGGCTAGAACGCTTTGATTTTATGTTTTATATCAATACTTTATTTGCGGTTTTATGTTTATGAAAAGAGTAATTAACTTGCCTATTATTTTAAACTACTTTACCATTATGCTAACGATCATAAAAAGGTAAAAAAATGTATCAGGCGAAGCTTTCTAGTAAATTTCAATTGTCAATACCTAAAGCACTGCGTGAAGATTTGAACTTGCATGCAGGGCAGCAATTTACCTTGGTGGCTAGAGGTAATGTCATTGAATTAATTCCTACGCGATCTATCAAAGAGGCGCGGGGGATGTTGTCCTCCAAGGTATATGAAGATTCTTCTGCATATAGGGACAGAGAGGAGAGAGATTTTTTATGATTCTTATTGATACTTGTGGTTGGATTGAATGGTTGACCAACGGTATCTTAAGTGATCAATATCAGCCTTATTTTGACGATTTTGACAGTATACTAGTGCCTACTTCAGTTCAGTTTGAGCTATATAAATGGGTTGTTCGTACTGAAAGTGTGTCGTTAGCTTTGGAGTCAATTGCTATTACTGAACAAGAGACTGTTATTCCGCTGTCAACTTCAATTGCGTTATCTGTTGCTGATTTTGCAATACAATATAAGCTCTCTTTTGCGGATGCGATTATTTATGCAACGGCTATGTTGCATCAGGCAACTTTAATTACTTCTGATGATCACTTCAAAGGTTTACCTGACGTGGTGTATTTTGCAAAAAATACCCACTAATCCTTTCCTATCTTTCGGTTATTTTTTCCTGATTTATGTATAAATATGAAGGCCTGTTGGTTTATCAAGAATTTGATGAGCAAGGGGTAATAGAAGTTGTTGAAACGGGGGGTGTGCGTGCTTTGCATTTTGGCACCAGCCCTCGGCAAAGTAGTATGCAGTTGCATGCGCCAAATGAGCTGCACTCCTTGTATGCTCGTTCCATGATGGCTTGGTTATTATTTAAAGAGCAGCCAGAGAATGTTTTAATGGTGGGTGTTGGTGGGGGTTTATTAACCAAATATTTGCTATATCATTTTCCTGACTGTCAAATAAAGGCCATTGAATTTCGGCAAGCCATTATCAAAATTGCGCGCCGATTTTTTGATTTGCCTATGGATCCACGTTTAAAAGTAAAAATAGGGGATGGTGCCTTGCATATTAAACAGCAAAGTCTGCAAGATCCTGACCAGCATGATCTCATTATGATTGATGCCTTTGATGATGAGGGGATGGCAGAGACTATTCAAGGTATTAGCTTGTTTGCTGCCTGTAAAGAGTTGCTGACCGATGATGGCATGTTGGTGATTAATTTATGGGGAACTAATAAAGAACTGTTTAAGCAAATCGCTTGGGAGATGGGAGTAACCTTTAACTGGAAATTATTATTTTTGCCCGTACGTGGTCGCGGTAATGTTATTGGTATTGCCTTCGCTGAAGGGCACTCTGAATTTTCCATGAAAGCATTAAGGTTAAGAGCCAGACAGTTAGATGAGCAGTATCAAATTGAATTCTTGGATTTTATTAAAGATCTAAAAAGAAATAATAGCAGTGTATTAAGTCGAGTAATAAAAGCATGAATATCTTAGATGCCAAACATATTTTCTCTTATCGAAAATATTGGGCGCAACGTTTTGGAACCGCGACCGAACTCCCTATGAGTCAAGCGGAAATGGATAATTTGGGCTGGGATAGCTGTGATGTTATTTTGGTGACGGGGGATGCTTATATTGATCACCCTAGTTTTGGAATGGCTTTGATTGGTCGGGTTCTGGAGGCGCAAGGTTTTCGAGTGGGCATTATTTCGCAGCCTGACTGGCATAGTCGTGATGATTTTATGACCTTAGGCCGACCCAATTTATTTTTTGGGGTCACGGGCGGTAATATGGATTCCATGGTTAACCGCTATACGTCAGACAAAAAAATTCGCTCCAATGATGCTTATACTGCCAATGGTGATGGTGGTAAACGCCCTGACCGAGCGGTCAATGTTTATTCGCATCGTTGTCGTGAGGCTTATAAGGATGTGCCTATTATTATTGGCGGTATCGAAGCCAGTTTGAGGCGTATTGCGCACTATGATTATTGGTCGGATAAGGTCAGAAAATCAGTGTTATTGGATGCTAAAGCGGATTTGTTGGTGTATGGTAATGCCGAGCGCCAAATTACTGAAATTGCCCATCGCTTAGCAGCAGGTGAACTGGTCGCAGATTTAAAAGGGATACGTGGGACGGTACATTTTGTGAAGCAAGTGCCCGCCGGTTGGACGGTAAAAGATTCCTCCGATATTGATACGCCAGGCAAAGTCATAAAACCAAAAAGTCCTTATTTAATGGAAGAGGCGGCTGTTTGTTCGGAAAAACAAGCGGAAGCGCAGGTACAAGAGTCCAAAAGTTCAAAAATTAGTAATAAGCAACGTAGCAAAACTGTGATTCGCTTGCCTGATTTTGATACGGTTAAAGATGACCCAATCCAATATGCGCATGCTTCGCGAGTGATGCATGGCGAAACGAACCCGGGTAATGCACGGCCGTTATTGCAAAAGCATATGCAACGTTATATTTGGGTCAATCCGCCGCCAGTGCCGCTGACCACTAGCGAAATGGATGGTGTGTTTGACTTGGATTATTCGCGCTTGCCGCATACACAGTATGGGAAGGCTAATATTCCTGCTTTTGAAATGATTCAGCATTCGGTAAATATTATGCGGGGTTGTTTCGGTGGCTGTTCATTTTGTTCGATTACCGAGCATGAAGGGCGAATTATCCAAAGTCGTTCCGAAGATTCTATTATCAAAGAAATTGAAGCGATTCGGGATACCTCGCCTAACTTTACTGGTAATATTTCTGATTTGGGTGGACCGACGGCCAATATGTATCGCTTGGCCTGTAAAGATGAAAAGATAGAGGCGGCTTGTCGTTTGCCATCTTGTGTATTTCCGGGAATTTGTGAAAATCTGGATACTGATCATACGCCTTTAATTAAATTATATAGACGTGCACGCGCGTTAAAAGGGATTAAAAAGATATTTATTGCTTCGGGTTTGCGCTATGACTTGGCAGTAGAATCACCTGAATATGTCAAAGAGTTAGTGACTCATCATGTTGGTGGCTATTTGAAAATTGCGCCGGAACATACCGAAGAAGGGCCTTTGTCAAAAATGATGAAGCCAGGTATGGGGACTTATGATCGCTTCAAAGAAATGTTTGAAAAGTATTCTAAAGAGGCTGGCAAAGAGCAATATTTGATTCCTTATTTTATTGCGGCACATCCCGGCACCGATGATAAAGATATGTTGAATCTAGCACTTTGGTTAAAGCGTAATAGTTTTCGTGCGGATCAAGTGCAGGCCTTTTTGCCATCACCGATGTCGATTGCTACCGCTATGTATCATTCGGGCAAAGATACTTTGGGTAAAGTAAGTCGGCGTGCCGCTTCTAATATGTCTATTCCTAAAGGTATTAAGCAACGTCGTTTACACAAAGCCTTTTTGCGCTATCATGACTCCAAAAATTGGCCATTATTGCGGGAAGCCTTAAAAAACATGGGGCGTGCTGATTTAATTGGTAATGGTAAACAGCAGTTAATTCCTAATTGGCAGCCTAAAGAGGGCGGTAAAGATGATAAAGTACGGGGCAAAAGTGGCACTTTTAGAACGCAACGTACTGAAAATAATAATAGGCGTGCACCCGCTAAAAAAATGGCCAAAAAAAGAACCCATAAAAAGCGATAAAATACTTGTCACATAGTAAATAAGCCCTTATAATACGTCTTCTTTGGCTGGTGTAGCTCAATCGGTAGAGCAGCTGATTTGTAATCAGCAGGTCGCGGGTTCGATTCCCATCACCAGCTCCATATTTAAAAGCCTTGTTATGCAGATAACAGGGCTTTTTTTATGTCTTGCTTTTTGATATACCCCTTTCTTGCCAAGGCTAGCTCTAACTCTAAATCTGCATAAATTAACCCCATCGTTCAGTCCTTGTTGTTTGTTGCATTTTTAATGATGTTACATGGTATATCAAAATTATAATTCAATATCTTAGAATGCAGTATTATTGCGTTAGCGATAGCAAATTGCAGAGAGCATCCTTGCTCTTTAGAAATTTACATATTGTCCAAAATTGCTTTTTTCACAGCATCTAGTGATGCATCAATTGATACTGGGTGCGTCTTTGTGCACTGTTGTATAGCAGTATCAGGATCTTTCAATCCATTACCTGTTAAGGTACAAACAATGGTGCTACCTTCAGGGATTTTGCCGGAAGCAATATCACTTAATGCGCCAGCTAATGAAGTTGCAGAAGCAGGTTCACAGAAAATACCTTCATAAGCAGAGAGCATTTTTTGTGCAGCCAGAATCTGATCATCAGCAAAGCTGTCAAACCAGCCGCCCGATTCTTTATGTACGTTCCAAGCTAAGTCCCAAGATTGCGGGTGCCCGATACGAATGGCGGTTGCAACGGTTTCAGGGTTATCAATCATTTTGCCAGCCGTAAAAGGCGCAGCACCCGCAGCTTGGTAGCCACACATAACAGGGCGGTTGTTGCTGACAGCGGCTAGGCCGTTTGTTTCCGTAGAGTATTCGCTGTAGCCTTTCCAATAAGCGGTGATGTTACCTGCATTACCGACTGGTAAGCAATGAAAATCAGGTGCTTTACCTAGCTCATCAACAATTTCAAAAGCAGCCGTTTTTTGGCCTTCGATTCTGAATGGGTTGATAGAGTTAACGATGGTGACAGGTGCATGGGTAGCAACTTGTTTGACCAAGCTCATGCCTTCATCAAAGTTACCTCTGATTTGAATGATTTGCGCACCATACATCAACGTTTGTGCTAATTTTCCTTGCGCAATTTTGCCTTCAGGAATCAATACAAAGGCAGTAATGCCTGCGCGTACTGCATAGGCAGCAGCGGCAGCAGAAGTATTACCGGTTGATGCGCAGATAATCGCTTGACTACCCTCTTCAGCAGCTTTGGTTACCGCCATGCTCATGCCGCGATCTTTAAATGATCCAGTAGGGTTTAGACCCTCATATTTAACATAAATTTTAACATCTTTGCCTATTAACCTAGGGATGTTTTGTAGTTCAATGAGTGGTGTATTACCTTCACCTAAACTAATAATACGAGTAGAGTCACTAACAGCTAAGCGATTTCGGTAATGCTCAATTAAACCAGTGTAACGTGTATGTGTTGCCATGAGGGTTATCCTAAAGTTTCAAGACGTATGCGTGTTACTTGTCCAGTAACCGACGGTAAATTTTCGATAGCAGAAATGGCTGAGTTCATTTCTTTTTCTATGGTTTTTTGGGTAAGCATAATGATGGGTAATTCTGTTTCATCATTAAGCGGTTCTTTTTGTATGATGGCTTCAATACTAATATTGTGTTTCGCTAAAATATTGGTAATGTCGGCTAAGGTACCTGGCTTATCTGCCGCTGTTAGGCGTAAATAGTAAGTTGTTTCTATTTCTGCAGAGCTTAAGATGGGTAAGTCGGTAATCGCGTCGTCTTGAAAAGCAAGGTGCGGGACACGATTTTCAGCGGATAGTGTTAAGGTGCGTACGACATCAACTATATCGGCAATCACAGCAGAGGCGGTTGCTTCTGCACCCGCGCCAGCACCATAATAAAGTGTTGGGCCGACTGCATCAGCATTGACTAAAACGGCATTCATAACACCATCAACATTGGCAATCAAACGACGTTCAGGTATTAAAGTTGGGTGAACTCTCAGTTCAATACCTTTTTCCGTTTTACGGGCAATCCCTAAATGTTTAATGCGGTAACCTAATTCACCAGCGTACTCGACATCGGCACGGGTGATTTTAGTAATGCCTTCCGTAAAGACATTTTCAAATTGCAGTGGAATGCCAAAAGCAATTGAGGCAAGAATCATTAGCTTATGACCTGCATCAATGCCTTCAACATCAAAAGTAGGGTCAGCTTCTGCATAGCCCAGTGCTTGTGCTTCAGCTAATACATCAGCAAAATCACGCCCTTTATCGCGCATTTCAGTCAGGATAAAGTTGCTGGTACCATTGATAATACCTGCCAACCAGTTAATCTGGTTACCACTTAAGCCTTCACGAATCGCTTTAATAATAGGGATGCCGCCGGCAACGGCTGCTTCATAAGCAACCGTTACATTGGCTTTACTCGCTGCAGCAAAAATTTCATTACCATGTAAGGCAATCAATGCTTTATTGGCGGTAACAATGTGCTTGCCATTGGCAATCGCTTGCAAAACTAAGTCTTTTGCTAAGGTTGTGCCGCCAATAAGCTCTAAGACAATTTCTATCTCAGGGTCGTTAATAATGTCTAAAGGGTCGCTGCTTAGGGTGATGCCTTCAGTGCTGCAAATACGTTTGCGGGTCAGGTCACGCGCTGAGGCGCGGGTAACAATAATGTCTCGACCGGCACGACGTGAGATTTCTTGTGCATTACGTTTTAGAACATTAACAGTACCGCCACCGACAGTACCTAAACCTAAAACGCCTACTTTTACTGGCTTCAAATCAAACTCCTAAGCAATAAATTGGATAAACTGGTTAAATATAAATTTGTTTCTGGCTTATATTTAGATTAAGCCATCTTTTTTGAACATCGCCCGAATGCCACGAATAGCTTGCCGAGTTCTATGTTCGTTTTCAATTAAACTAAAGCGGACATGGTCGTCACCAAACTGGCCAAAGCCTATGCCGGGTGAAACCGCAACTTTGGCATCAGTGATCATCTTTTTACTAAATTCGATTGAACCCATTTCTTTGTATGCATTGGGAATGGGAGCCCAAACAAACATGGTTGCTTTGGGTTTTTCCACGTGCCAGCCAATAGCGTTTAATCCATCACAAAGTACATCACGACGTTCTTTATACATGGCACAAATTTCAGCAACGCAATCTTGTGGGCCTTCTAGTGCAGTAATGGCAGCAATTTGAATGGGCGTAAACATGCCGTAATCTAAATAGGATTTAATGCGTGCCAGTGCAGCGACCAATTCTTTATTGCCACACATAAATCCAACACGCCAACCGGGCATATTGTAACTTTTGGATAAAGAAAAGAACTCTACCGCTACTTCTTCAGCACCTGGTACTTGTAGTATTGATGGTGCTTTATAGCCATCAAAGACTATATCCGCGTAGGCAATGTCGTGTACTACCCAAATTTTATGTTCGCGTGCGACAGCAATGATTTTTTCAAAAAAATCCAGATCAACACACTGAGTAGTCGGGTTGCCCGGGAAATTGAGAATGAGCATTTTGGGTTTTGGCCAAGATTCGGCAATAGCTTTATGTAGCTCTTCGACAAAATCAACACCTGGCACCATTTTGACATGCCTTAAATCTGCACCAGCAATGACAATGCCGTAAGGGTGGATTGGATAAGCTGGGTTGGGTACCATAACGGTATCGCCGGGGCCTAAGGTTGCCAAGGCTAAATGTGCCAAGCCTTCTTTAGATCCGATGGTGACAATGGCTTGTGTTTCTGGGTCTAGCTCAATATCGTAACGTTTTTTGTACCAGTTACAAATGGCACGTCTAAGTCTTGGAATGCCGCGTGAAACGGAATAACGATGTGTGTCTTCGCGCTGTGTTGCTTCCACCATTTTATCAACAATATGTTTTGGTGTCGGCTGGTCAGGGTTACCCATACCAAAATCAATAATATCTTCGCCTTGGGATCTGGCTTGTGCTTTTAACTCATTAACGATATTAAAAACATAAGGCGGGAGGCGACTAATACGGTGAAATTCTTCCATTGGTAACTCTTAAATTAAGGGCAGCGGTCTATTATATAATAAAATTTTAAATCAACCCGATAAAGTACTTCTGTTAGCGTGATATGTCAAATTATGTGTTTATATTGACGCAGTTTTTTATTTATTGGCCTCGATTATAATTAACTAGGCTATTACTTCTGAAATAGAGGCGATTGTTAACTTTTTACGTAAAAATGATTAAACTTTCAATGTCACTTGTTAGTGGGTCATAATATAACCTTTTAACTTTATTTATTCGTCTATGAAACAACGTCTAGTCATTATTGGTAATGGTATGGCCGGTATTAGAACCGTTGAAGAACTCTTATCAGCTTCGCCTGATAAGTATGACATCACTATTTTTGGTGCCGAACCTCATGGTAACTATAACCGCATCATGCTGTCCTCGGTACTCAGTGGTGAAAAAAGCATTGAAGATATTATTATCAATGACCGCCAATGGTATGTTGATCATAATATTTTATTACATGCAGGAGAAGATAAAGCCGTTATAGAAATTAATCGTAGCCGTAAATGTGTCATAGCCAAAGACGGCACGCAGGCAGAGTATGATCGGTTACTGATCGCGACCGGCTCTAAACCTGTTATTCCTGATATTCCAGGGAAAAATTTACAGGGCGTGATTAGTTTTCGCGATATATTCGATGTTAATACCATGCTTGAATACAGCCGCAGTCACAAAAAAGCAATTGTACTAGGCGGTGGTTTGCTAGGGCTTGAAGCAGCGAATGGTTTGGTATTAAGGGGAATGCATGTAACGGTAGTTCATACTAACCCTGTGTTGCTTAATCGACAGATGGATAAACAGGCAGGGAGGATGTTGCAGCATGCGCTTGAAGCACGTGGTCTGCGTTTTAAAATGCCAGCAAGAACCCAGGAACTTATAGGCGATGATAGCGGTCATATTAACGCGGTTCGTTTTGAAGATGGCAGTGAACTGGAATGTAACTTATTTATTACTGCCATAGGCGTAAGGCCGAATATGAAATTAGCGCAAACAGCGAATCTGTATTGCGAACGTGGCATCGTTGTTAATGATAGTCTACAGTCTTATGATCCCAGTATTTATGCTGTCGGCGAATGCATTCAACATCGTGGCGCAACCTTTGGCCTAGTGGCTCCCTTGTTTGAGCAAGCTAAAGTCTGTGCCAACCATTTGAGTGGGCATGGTATGGCTGATTACAAGACCTTGCCTACGGCTACCAAGCTTAAAGTGACTGGTATTAACCTGTTTTCCGTGGGCAATTTCTTAGGTGATGAAAGTTGTGAAAGCATTACTTTTACCGACCCAGCCTTAGACGTATACAAAAAACTGGTGATTAAAGATAACAAACTGATAGGTGCTGTTCTGTATGGAGATACCGTTGACGGTAGTTGGTATCATGAACTGCTGGAGTCAGAACAGGACATCACTGAAATGAGGGAGAACTTAATATTTGGGCAATGTTATCTGCCAACAACAGAGTCAGCACATGAATGATGAACAAAGCGAATTAAAAACGATCCATACCACCTGTCCATACTGTGGTGTGGGCTGTGGCATTGCCGCCAGTGTTGATCTGGAAAAACGCCAGCTAGAGATTCAAGGCGATGATAAGCATCCTTCTAATTTTGGTCGGCTGTGCTCCAAAGGTTCTGCATTAGCGGATACCATTGAATTAAAAAGCCGCCTGTTAGAACCTTCCGTGTATGGTCATGACTGTAGCTGGTCAGAGGCATTGGATATGGTTGCCAATTCTTTTCTTAGTACGATCAAAAAATATGGGCCTGATGCGGTTGCTATCTATGGTTCAGGGCAATTATTGACTGAAGATTATTATGTCGCCAATAAACTGATGAAGGGGTTTGTAGGCAGTGGCAATATGGATACTAATAGTCGTTTGTGCATGTCTTCTACTGTCGCAGGGTATAAACGCGCTTTTGGTTCGGATACCGTGCCAGGTTGTTATGAAGATTATGAACAGGCTGAAATGATTGTATTAGTCGGCTCCAATGCCGCTTGGTGTCATCCAGTCAGTTTTCAGCGTATCCGTGCAGCAAAAGAAAATAACTCCGCTTTAAAAATTGTGGTCATCGATCCACGGCGCACAGCGAGTTGTGATATTGCCGACTTGCACCTGCCAATAGCCATAGGAAATGACACTATTCTGTTTAATGGCTTGTTAAATTATCTGAATCAACACGATGCCATTGATCATGATTATATTCAACAATACACTGAAGGCTGGCTAGCCGCATTAACATCAGCGCAGGCCAGTAGTGCGGATATGGAACAGCTTGCAGAACAATGTAAGCTAGAGAAACACGATGTTGAACTATTTTTTAAATGGTTTTCTGAGCATAAAAAAGTCATGACATTGTTTAGTCAAGGTGTTAACCAATCTTCCTCAGGTACGGATAAAGTGAATAGCATCATTAACTGTCACTTGGCAATGGGTAGCATTGGTAAACCAGGCATGGGGCCTTTTTCTTTAACAGGACAACCCAATGCAATGGGGGGGCGTGAAGTCGGAGGATTGGCACATCAATTAGCCGCGCATATGGATTTCACCAACCCCGAAGATATAGACAGGGTGGCACGGTTTTGGGGCACGGATAATATCGCGCAAAAACCAGGTTATTTTGCCGTAGATTTATTCGATGCGATTTATGACGGCAAAGTAAAAGCTGTATGGATCATGGGCACCAATCCAGTGGTCAGTATGCCCAATGCTGATAAAGTAAAACAAGCCTTACAACAATGTGATTTTGTCGTAGTCTCTGACTGTATTGCAGAAACCGATACCACCGCGTTAGCACATGTAAAATTACCAGCTTTGGGGTGGAGTGAAAAAGACGGTACGGTGACCAATTCTGAACGCCGCATCTCGCGTCAACGCGCTTTATTCAAGCCCGCGGGCAGCGCCAAGCCAGACTGGTGGGTCGTGACACAGGTTGCCCGACGAATGGGCTTTGAAAAAGCATTTCACTATCGTAATAATGTAGAGATATTCCGCGAACATGCCGCACTTTCAGGGTTTGAAAATAATCCACAGCAACATCTTCGCGATTTTGATATTTCCGGGTTTGCTGATTTAACTCAGCAAGAATATGACCAACTGC
>CAZXJK010000048.1:0-13615 GCA_964640895.1 uncultured Methylomonas sp. | reverse complement strand
ACGGACAAAAAGACCAACAAGATTGGATGATTATTTTTTTCCATCTCCCTTAGATACTTGCAACCCATATATAAGTGTACATCCATGTACATACCACATCCTAATAAACAATATTTACCGCCTAATTTACTTTAGATAAAAAGGTGGTTTTCCAATAATAAATAAAAGCAAAGAAAAATAAGCTTCATAATTAACCCACCTTCTCCCTACAGTATATTTAACTACCGTTATTAAGCTCGTCTCTAGCAACCTAAAGCAGAACCTAATAATGACAATTAGGACTGAGCCGCCCTCAATCCTTAAGGAAAATATTGATTTTTTCATACTTTTAGCAAGCATGTCCTTTGGCTCCACAATCCTTTGCAGTCAAAAGCTCAGCACTACTTTATGCAGCAACCATTCAAAACACATTCTTGTGTTTTGGTACTTTTTAAAAACAGATTCCACTGCTTTTATAGAATGCTAAGCTGATAATTAGAAACACCTTTAGATGGAGAAAGGCACCATAAAGGGCAAACAAATTATTACCCGCTCCATTCATGCAAGTAAATGCAGGAAGGATAGCGTCTGACTGTGCGAAGGGAGTTTACTGAAAGAGTGACGTTCTTCTCCGCAGCCCGCCCCACGCATTAAAATTCTTAAAATACTAGAAAACGGAACCGACAAAAAACATTTTTCTGCTGAGAAAATTTTTAATATTCTATTTTATGGATTTTGCTTACCATGCAGAACCTAAAACATGCAAACCAAATAGCATCATGCCCTTTCCGAAATTCAGGAATTAGTCTAAACGAAATGTCATACCTGCAGGAGCAAGCCAGCTCCCGCTAAAAACACCCCGCCTTACGCAAGTGTACTGCCTATTCCCCCACCCATTTTTTGGAGCATAGACAGAAAACTGCACCTACCACTGATCATTTAGACTTCCAATGCAGCCACTTTAATAGTCATTAATTCCAGCATACTTGATAATGAATAAAGCCCTGAACTTTTCAAATGCCGATATGGCTTATGTTGCTTTTTACACGTTGATTTAATCTTCCAATACGCATCATGACTAATGCAACCACTAGGAAAAATAACAACATCTGCTTTACTTAAATACTGCTGTAAATCTTGCGTATTTTTTTCTATTCCCCCATCATGATGCATGAAGACCCCCGCTCTTTCTTCGACCAAATTACGATAAAAAGGCACTAAATTCGTTTTACCCCCCACATACAGTACGTATTGACCACACAGACCTTGCTTCTGCAATGGACAACTAGATTGCAAACTCCTCTCTATCCTAGTTTGTAAATACTCAATTTCATTTTGATGCTCTAAGCGTCCTTTTTTATCAGCATTAATTTGCTGCTTTTGCCTGCCTATCACACCCGACAATTGCTTAATATTACTTTGCAATTTTGCAGCTTCACTTATTTGGCAATTTACTTTATGATGAAGTTTATTGACCTGAACATCTAGCTCCTGCCTTTCTTGAATGCTTTGCAACACCATAAGTTGTTCCAAACTATTTTTTAGCGCATATACTTCATTTTCAAGCCCCACCCTTTCTTCCACACCACTCTTTTCACTATTGCGCAAGTTATTATTATCTAAAGCTAGCTTATTGTATTTTAAATTCTGAGCTTGTAATGCAGCTTTAAAGCCTTTGCGCCCCTCTTCCAGCTGACTTAAACGCTTTAAATCTGCCCTATTCGAAGCACCAGACATATGTGAAAGCATATGAATATCACCATAAAAACTTTTCTGCATTTGGGCATCACTATTTGGGTGCATCATCACCGCCCAGAAAGCACCAATCATGTCACCGCTATAGAGCGCAGCTTTCCAAAAACCCATTATTTCTGGTGCGGTCATTTTTCTAATATTTTGTACAACTGCCTTAAATTTCTTATCCAAATAAGTTTGTACCTTTTTACTTGGAAAAGCATTATCTGCAATAATGGCCACAATGGTGGAATGTAACTCATAAGCAGAGTAGCCATGCATGCCTACCCGCAGTTGCTTAAGTATTTTCTTAACCTCCGCCATCGTCAAACAAGTACCAATAATAGAGCAGTGATAATTATGATCTAATTGCCACAGCTTAACAGCTTCAGCAGGCAACACCAGAGTATATTCACGCTCCGCACCAAAAGGAAACCACTTACTGTCTTTTACTTTTTTCGCCAATCCATTTTGCATAATCATTAATCCTTTAGCTGTTGCCATTCATTCGCTACCGCCCCCTCCAACTGCGCTATGCAATGCCAATGTCTGGCTAATCGCCGCAGTATGCATCGTTGCCTAACATCCATAATAAACCCTGGCGCGGCTAAAATTGCATTGATATGCTCAACAACTGCCGCCGCTATAAACCGGTTCTTATCTGATAAATATAGCCTAACCAAAACTCCAACCCTTTTTTCAAGTTGCTCAGGCTCGTCTTGTGGGGAAATTTTAAAAATTGGATATGGATTCGGACTCATAATATTTCCTTGTCATATAATCATATAAATAAAAAACGTAAATATCGACTAATTTACAGCCGCCTTACAATGCGCTGGGAGAGGCAGGTATTTAAACAAAGTCGCATTAAACACTGTTTTGAACCCGAATCTAAACAACGTATATCTTCAGCACAAATTTGCCTGCATTGTAAAAGTTCATTCATTTTCTCTAAACTAATTTCTAAGCGTATTGTATTGCCTACACTTTTTTTCTCTGCCTCTATACCTCGCCTAGATAACATTTTATTACTCAATCTATCGATGACAGCAACCGCCTTAGCAAATAATGACTCCACGCTTTGGGGAACTTCGAGATCTGCACCATGCTCTGTATAAAAAAAATTTAACGGTAATGTTTTTTGCCACTTTATTGAATTCTCATCAAGCATCACTACATCCTCTCTGCAAGCTAACAACTTAATGATCATACTAATGCAAATGATTCTTATTTGCAATGCTTTTTATAGGAATTATTTTGCTTTTTGTATCGGGCTAAGCTGCCGCCACTTTTCTTACTCTTCGCTTGGCCAGCATTAATTTTTGTGCGCTCCTTAACACTACCAGCTAGCTGACAGAAAAGCAGAAGCATAGGTCTGCCTGCTGTGCTATGATTTTCCTAAGATAAATAGTTTTTACTGACCTTTTAACGCTATAGCCACACAAAATGCAGAGAAACACTCTGCGAAATCACCGTATGGCTGATTAAATACAATATGAAAAATTGGGCTGATAAAATCAAGAAGAACCTTGCCTTTCGGCACAAATCTGACCTAACTGATGCCTGCGCCATCGACTTAAATGCAGTTGCCCAGCAACTGGCACTACAAGATAAAGCAGAAACAGCGGCATTCAGTAACTTGCCAGCGCAAACTGCCATGAGTCCAGATGGTAACGAACGCGAAATACAAAGCTACTTTGAAACCAATATGGCCAATATTAACCGTATCGTTAATGAAGGCTTAAGTTTTCGCAACACATCGATAACCGATACCAATTTACAAGATGAACGAGCATTAATCAGCAACCACACCGAGCACTCCAAACTTGCGGTAAAAAGCCTAATGGCTCGTGAATTTCGCCTATTGAAGCACCTCAAAGAAGACCTAGATAACATCCAACAAGAATTTCACAACTTCCAATCTCAACACCATTTACAACGCACCCCACACTACCCTGATTCTCAGTTATTGTATTTCGCCGTGGTATTGCTCTTTTGGCTATTAGAATCCATTGGTAACGGATATTTTTTTGCCGAAGGTTCTGAACTGGGCTTATTAGGCGGTATAGGCCAAGCCGTTATTATTGCTGCCATCAACATTTCTACCGCATTTTTATTAATGGGCTGGCTGTTTCGGTATAAAAATCACCATTCTCTAGCTAAACAATTACTCGCCTATATTGGCTTAACGGCTTATCTATTCTGTGCACTCAGCTTTAATCTATTAGTCGCTCATTATCGAGAATTCTTTGCCTTACAACCTGCAACAGCAGGCAATCTGGCCGTGCAGCGCTTTATGGAAGCACCGTGGCATTTATCTGAGTTTAATTCTTGGATATTATTTGTCATGGGGCTGTTATTTGGCATATTTGCCTTTATTGACGGCTACAAAAAAGACGATGCTTATCCAGGTTACGGTAAATTACACCGCCGTTTACAACAACTCCATGAAGAATATGAAGAACATCGTAACGATATCGTTGAGCAAGTCGAGGACATACGCCAAGATTTTTTGCATAAGCTAGAAGAAATGAAGCAAGCGGTTCTACTAAAACATACTCGATTAGTCCATTTGGTAGAAGATAAACAAGCGTTTGTTGCCGAATATGAACAAGGTATTGCCAATTTTACTGCGGCAGCAAATGCTTTAATCTTTCGCTATCGCGATATGAATATGAGCTCTCGGCAAACACCGCCACCTCGTTATTTCTCCGAAGATTGGTATTCAAATAATCATTTTGTCGTCCGTGGTGCGCATGATGATATTGCATTAGTGGAACAACAAAAGCAGCTATTTAAAGACTTCCCACAATATTGCCAACAAAGAACCAACGAGATTGAAAAGCTATATGTGCAGTTTTTACAACAATTACAGCTTATCGACCCTGATTTTAAGCCCGCAAAAATTGACATACAGCTAAGCCAAGATCATGCCTAGATACCGTAAAAGAAAACAAGCCACTCAACGCAAAAACCTATTAGGTTTATTGCTGATTCTAGTGGTATTAGTCGCACTAGCAGTGCTTGCAATGTTTCGTTATCAATTACAAAGTCAGCAACTGACATATAACCCTGACACCTTATGCCCGATTGGTGTAGCCAGCCCCAAATATGTAGCACTGGTTTTCGATAAAAGCGATAGCTACAATAAAGTGCAGCAACAATTTCTCAATCGTTTTTTAAGTGAGTTTAAAGCAAGACTGCAAGCAGGTACGCGCATTTCGGTCTATGTGATTGATGCCAATGGTGATAAAGCCATTGCGCCTGATTTTATCGTCTGTGCGCCACGCACAGGAGCTGATGCCAATGCCTTTTACGAAAACCCTACGCTTATTCGTCAACGTTGGCTACAAAAATTTGAACAACCTTTAGATCAGGCTATTGCCGGCTTTATGCAGCCTAGCAACGCCAAGTCCTCTCCTATTATGGAAATTTTTCAAACCATTGCCCTAAGCGCTTTTCCAATTGGCAATCGCTCGGCCGAGAAACAAATTATCCTTATTTCTGATATGTTGCAACATACGCCAGAGTGGTCACATTATCGTGGCCAAACGAACTTTAGCAGCTTACAAAAAAGCAGCTATTACCAACGTATTAATACTGACCTGCAAAATGCGGAAGTGAATATTTTATATGTACGCCGCGCTGGTCAAGAAAAATTACAAAATAAACGCCACGCCTTTTTTTGGGCAGATTTTATCCAATCAATTGGTGGGCGCGTCACCTTGATTGAAAAAATTGACGGCTAAGCCCATGAGTTATCAAAAATTACAACAAGGCTTGATTCGTGATGTACGCAATCTATTTGTCCTTGCGTTGTCTGGCGGCGTTTTAAGTGTTTGTATACCGCAATTTTTTAATACACCGCTACTCGCGGTAGTGTTACCGCTACTTTGTATGATTCTCTATACTTGGCGTGGTTACCTACTCAGCGTCGACAGCGCTTTTATTGAACAATTTGCTGACAGTGTTTATTACTTGGGCTTTCTGTTAACACTAGTCGCCTTAGTCGTTTCACTGTATTTCTATCAAAGCGACAGCCTAGAAGCGGGTTTATTAACCGCTAATTTCAGCTTAGCCTTGATCACCACCATTTTTGGCTTGGCAGTCAGAATTTTTATCAATAACTTTCAAATTGATCTCAACAGCATTGAACGCCACGTGATGAGCGAAGTAGAGCATGCTGCCAATGAATTGATTAGAAAAGCCAAACTGATTTCCATGCAATTGGATGTCTCGCATGAAGAAACCCAAATAGCGATCCAAAAATCAGTTGCAGTCGCAGCTAAGAGCATGCAGGAAATGACTTTAGTTGTTGATAAATATACCGAAGCCAGTGCAGAAACATTACAGAAAAACACCCAATTAACGACCCAGTCCATCAGAGGTGCGGTCAGTGCTTTTGAAAAAAACATCAGAAACACCAAGTTACCCGAGGATATTTTTATTGAGCAATTAAGCCCTCCCTTGGCATTACTGCAACAACGTCTAGATACTACCCAATTATTACTACAAGAATTTAATAGTCAGCAAAGTGAGATAGCGCAAAGTAGCCAAGCAATTAGCAGAAACATGACTAACAGCTCAGGTAAAATGGACATCTTAACGCAGTCCATTAGCGATTTTAATGAGCAACTCTCTGCCAATAGCCAGATCAATACCAAGTTTGCTCAGGTCATCCAAGAGACAACCTTATTAGCAAAACAAACTCAACAGATTTCAAGCAATATTGAACAGCAAACCAAACAATCTGGTTTAGCGATGCAAAACTTCTCCAAACTAATGGACACGATTAATACCTTACCTGAGGACATGAGCACCTTATCACAGAAAATAAAGCTATCAGCAGAACAAGTAGCCACTGCCTTTCAGCCTATCGGAGAGCACTCACAATCAGGGGTCAAGATAAGCCAAGACTTACAGGAAATCAGCACGGCATTAAGCCATACCCGCGCAACAGTACAACAAATTTCTGACTTTAGCATTCATGTGACTTCGGCCGTAAAACGCGTGGAAATGTTTGATCAACAGATGGAAAAACATGCACAATTATTAACAGATATTGGCGGAATTGCTCAGCAGGACTTAAAATTAGCCAAACAACACCAACTGGAAATGGCTGAAATTTTACAAAAGTCGAGAAGCGCACTGGCACTACTACAGCAAGACTTAATCCAAAGCATGCAAAATGCTAATAATTCAGCTACAAAATAATTATGAGCTCTAGTGCAGGGCGACGCTCTTTTTTATTGGGTATTACCCTCAATGAGCTTAGCTTTATCATGTTTTTTTTGTTAATGCTGGTTAGTACCGCAACACTGCAAAAAACCAAGCAAGCACTAGCAGAAGAACTTGAGCAAACAGCCGCACTCTCAGCTAAAATTGTTAAAATCAAACAGGATAATGAGGCAAGCTTTAAGCGCCTACAGTTATTAGAAAGTAGTCTAATGCGTACAGGCGGCTTTGCTTCGCCTCCGACTCAAGCACAGCTCAATCAGTTATTCTCTAAATTATCTGCCGCATCTAACGCAAGCTCCTTGGCACACGCTAATGCAGAGTTGCAACGCCAGCTACAAGCCTATCAACAACTCAGCAAAGCGCTAGCAAAACAGGGGCTAGCAACTAATTCACCTACAGCAATTGAACAACTGCTTGCGCAAATACAGGTAACTCAACAAGCACAACACACTTTACAAGGGCAAGTTGCTTATCTACAGAAAAAACTTAAAGGTAATGGCCTAGATCACCCTCCCTGCTGGGCAAATGCACAAACAGGTGCAGTTGAATATTTATATAGCATCACCCTTTATGAAAAACAGATGCACATTGCAGCAGCTTGGCCAAAACATCGCTTAGCAGATTTACAGCTTATTCCTAATGCGCAAAACCTAGCAGGTAAAACACTAACACAAACTCAACTTGCTCAACAAGTGCAACCTATTTTCGTATGGAGTAAAGCCCACAATTGCCGCCATTTTGTGCGTATCAAAGATGATCAGGCAACCTCAAAATCGGCGTTTAAACAGCAAATGTTAGCAATTGAAGCCTATTTTTATAAATATTTGCAGCGTTAAAATTCGTCGTTAAAATAGCCACCAAAAATCGCTATAAACCAGCAACAACAACCACTAAAGAACCCATAATATTTTTTATATATTACTAGATTCTTATAGACTATTATAATGTCAATGAAAGTGAGCATTTTATTAAGACCAAAATAGGTATAAAATGCACCAGTCATTTAATTATATGATACCGAACATTGAAAATGCCCAATGCTTGGCCAATTTAAATTTATAAAGGCATGGAGAAAATAAAATGAAGAAAATTATTGCTGCTTTAGCATTGACATTAATAAGCACTGTTTCATATGCCAAACCATATACATGTACTGGCTATTTTGATGGCAAAGCTGTCAGCGACCCAATTGTTGTTAATGCATCAAAAATGCCTATCGCTGAAGATAAAGCGTATGACCGCATACTCTATAAAGGTGGTAAGAAAAGAAAAGAAGGGCTTGATTATGTAAAGTGTAAATAAGTAATCCATATATAACGACTACAAAAAAACGTCGTTATTAACAGGCACAAAAAAGCCCCACTAACTTACGCTAGTGAGGCTTTTTTAAAAGCGTAGGCTTTCAGACTGGCTTACATCATGCCGCCCATTCCACCCATACCGCCCATGCCACCCATATCAGGCATTGCAGGAGCAGCACCTTCATCAGCTGGCGCATCAGCAACCATGACTTCAGTCGTAATCATCAGACCCGCAACAGACGCAGCATTTTGCAATGCAGCACGCGTTACTTTTGCAGGATCCAGGATTCCCATTGCAATCATATCACCGTATTCACCTGTCGCAGCGTTATAGCCAAAGTTACCTTCGCCTTTAGCCACTTCATTTAGTATCACAGAAGCTTCATCACCTGCGTTAGCTACGATTTGACGTAATGGCGCAGACATCGCACGGCGTAAAATATCAACACCTACTTTTTGATCGTGATTAATACCTTCAACACCATCTAGTGCACTAAGCGCACGAACCAGAGCAACACCACCACCAGCAACAACGCCCTCTTCAACCGCTGCACGTGTTGAATGCAATGCATCTTCTACGCGTGCTTTTTTCTCTTTCATTTCAACTTCAGTTGCCGCGCCTACTTTGATAACCGCAACACCGCCAGCTAATTTAGCAAGACGTTCTTGTAGTTTTTCTTTATCGTAATCAGATGTTGCTTCATCAGCCTGTGTACGAATTTGTGCAACACGGCCTTTGATAGCATCTTCAGAGCCAGCACCATCAACAATCACTGTATTTTCTTTGCTGATTTGAATTTTCTTGGCGGTACCAAGTTGTTCTATTTCAACTTTTTCTAAAGATAAACCGATTTCTTCAGAAATAACCGTTGCGCCCGTTAACACCGCAATATCTTCTAACATTGCTTTACGACGATCACCAAAACCAGGGGCTTTAACAGCAGAAACTTTAACGATACCACGCATGTTATTCACAACCAAAGTTGCCAACGCTTCGCCTTCTACATCTTCAGCAATGATTAATAAAGGACGACCAGCTTTCGCAACGCCTTCTAATGCTGGTAATAAATCACGGATGTTAGAGATTTTTTTGTCAAATAATAAGATGAATGGATCATCTAATTCAACGCTCATGCTATCTTGATTATTGATAAAGTAAGGAGACAAGTAACCACGGTCAAACTGCATACCTTCAACAACATCTAATTCGTTGTCTAAACCAGTACCCTCTTCAACAGTGATAACACCTTCTTTACCGACTTTTCCCATTGCTTCAGCAATGATTTCACCCACTGACACATCAGAATTTGCAGAAATAGTTCCTACTTGTGCAATCGCTTTGTTATCTGTACAAGGTGTTGCTGAGGCAATAATCGCTGCGACTGCTTTAGTCACCGCTAAATCAATACCACGCTTTAAGTCCATTGGGTTCATACCCGCAGCAACTGATTTTAAGCCTTCGTTAACAATCGTTTGTGCTAATACTGTTGCCGTTGTCGTTCCATCACCCGCTACATCAGATGTTTGTGAAGCAACTTCCTTCAGCATTTGTGCACCCATGTTTTCGAATTTATCCGCCAATTCGATTTCTTTCGCGACCGAAACACCATCTTTAGTGATGGTTGGTGCGCCAAAGCTTTTATCTAAAACAGCGTTACGACCTTTAGGTCCTAACGTTACTTTTACTGCATTTGCCAGAATGTTTACACCATTCGCCATTAATGAGCGTGCGTCATCGCCGAATTTTACTTCTTTTGCTGCCATGTTATTTCCTAACCTGTCTGTGTTAAATTATTTTATGAATCTCAGTGTATTTAGGCTTAACCCAAAATACCCATAATGTCTTCTTCACGCATAACGATGACTTCTTCGCCGTCAACTTTGACTTCTGAACCGGAATATTTGCCGAATAATACTTTATCGCCAACCTTCACTTCCAAAGCACGTACTTCACCGTTATCTAATTGCTTGCCATTACCGACAGCCAAAACTTCACCTTCGCTTGGTTTTTCAGTGGCTGACCCAGGTAAAACAATACCACTTGCAGTCGTCGTTTCTTCTTCAACACGTTTAACAATTACACGATCGTGTAAAGGGCGTATATTCATTCAAATATCTCCTAACAATAATAAAAAAATAAAATTAAAATTTACTAGCACTCACTCAATACGAGTGCTAATAATAATCTGGTTTTGCACTCTGTCAAGTATTTTGGCATTATTGCCATTCCACTTATCTCACTTTATACCATAATGAACGACAATCAACTGTTACGTTATAGCCGCCAAATCATGCTTCCTCAGGTTGATATAGAGGGGCAAGAAAAGCTGCTCAATGCACATATATTGATCATCGGAGCTGGTGGCCTTGGCGCACCTGCTTCACTTTATCTTGCTGCAGCAGGTATTGGCACACTAACCATTTATGATGACGACGAGGTTGATTTATCTAACTTACAACGACAGATTACGCATTACACATCCGATATTGGGACGGATAAAGTCATTTCAACCCAACAAACCTTAAATAAAATAAATCCTGATGTTCAAGTGATTGCCGTTAAACAACGCTTAGCGGGTGAACTGCTGAAGAAAGAAGTCAGGCAAGCAGATGTAGTCTTAGACTGTTCTGATAACTTTAATACTCGCTTTGCAATCAACCGAGCTTGCGTACAACATAAAACGTCTTTGGTATCGGGTGCCGCCATTCGTTTTGAAGGGCAAGTGAGTGTTTTTGCAGCAGGTAACGACTGCCCTTGCTACAACTGTTTATATGCAGAAAATGGTGAAGAATTACAGAACTGTGCGACTAACGGCGTATTATCCCCTGTTACGGGAATCATAGGCAGCATTCAGGCGCTAGAAGCCATGAAGTTAATCATGAGCATAGGCGAGACCCTAGCGGGGCGCTTATTACTCTTAGATGGCTTGACAATGGACTGGCAGAGTATGAAATTGAAAAAAAATAAGGCTTGCCCAACCTGTTCTTAAGCATTAAGAATTGTCGGGTTAGATTTTTGCACTGCAGCTAAAAACCTAACCTGACAATACACATATTACTATTATTTCTTGCCTAATTTGGATTTTATAGCATTTATAATTTGCTCAGCGACATCCAATACCTTAGACTCGCTATCTCCATGTGGTTCAGTTTCGCCAAATGGTTCACCGCTTTTCATGCTATACATATAGATAAAATAGCCTAATGGTGCAAACGCAGCAACAGCCACAACCCACATCATAATACTCATCCAAATAATATCACCAACCATAATCAATCTCCGAAATTTATTATTTTTATCTTTACGAAGTTCAAATATAACGCTCTCTGCACATTCTCACAAGTATATTATGTGTATTTATCTAATTATCTTAGTTGCCAAAGTAAAAACTTCATCGTATACTGCGAATTAGCTTACTTGATCAAGCTAGCATAAGAAAAATTAAACACAACTCCGGAGGATATTATATGAAATGGGAAACACCAACTTACACAGACCTACGTTTTGGTTTTGAAGTAACAATGTACATCTACAACCGTTAATCATCCGGTTGCAGGTATAAAAGGGCTCTTCTCGAGCCCTTTTTTTTGCCTATTTTTTTCTTTACAGACTAAATTATATTATGAAAATAAGAGTTCTCGGTTCAGGTGCAGGCGGCGGCTTCCCTCAATGGAATTGTAGCTGCCCCAACTGTAAAGCTGTCAGAGCGGGCACCATCAAAGCCTCCACACGTAACCAATCCTCTATTGCCGTTTCATCTGATGGTGATCACTGGGTACTATTTAATGCATCTCCTGATGTACGTGCGCAATTAGAAAGCTTTCCAGAAATTCACCCCAAAAATAAAGTCCGTGGCACAGGCATAGAAGCAATTGTTATCATTGACTCGCAAATCGATCACGTAACGGGCCTACTTATTCTACGCGAAGGTGATCCACTCAATATTTATTGCACGGAAATGGTGAAGCAAGACCTGAGCACTGGATTCCCTATATTTAATATCTTGGAACATTTTTGTGGCGTGATTGACCACCCTATTCCATTAAATGGGGACTCCTTTACAATTCCCAATATAGATGATCTTGAGTTCACGGCACTCCCTCTGAAAAGCAAGGCTCCACCTTACTCTCCACACAGAAATGACCCACACGAAGGCGATAATATAGGTATTATTATTCGCCAAATTTCAACAGGGAAAACAACTTTTTACGCACCTGGCTTAGGAGTGATAGAGTCACACGTAGCAAAAGCGATGTCTGCAGCTGAGTGTGTATTAGTGGATGGAACCTTTTGGACCGATGACGAACTGGCTTCTGTCGGCCGCCCATTATTGGCAAGAAAAATCGGGCATATACCGCAATCAGGTAAAGATGGCATGATTGAAATTCTAGATACGATGGAAAAACCACGCAAGATTTTAATCCACATCAATAACACCAACCCGATTCTAAATGAAGAATCCAAAGAACGCGACATACTAAACCAACACGGTATAGAAGTGTCATTCGACAACATGAATATAGAGCTGTAAACATGACAGAACAAGCACCTTGGTCTCGCGAAGAATTTGAAGCGCAATTGCGCGGCATGGAAAGGTTTTACCATATTCATCACCCGATGCACACCTTGATGAATGAAGGCAAGCTAACTCAAAAACAATTACAAGGCTGGGTTGCCAATCGGTTTTACTATCAGATCATGATTCCGATTAAAGATGCCAACATCTTAGCTAACTGTCCAGACCGTGAAACACGCGCTATGTGGACACAGCGTATTTTGGATCATGACGGTCACCCAGGTGATCCAGGAGGTATTGAGGCATGGGTACAGCTTGGTATTGCTGTCGGCATGACCCGCGAAGAAGTAACCTCTCTGGAGCATGTCTTACCCGCTGTGAAATTTGCAGTAGATGCTTATGTCAACTTTGCGCGTAAATCGGATTGGCACGAAGCTGCCAGCTCCTCATTAACAGAATTATTTGCGCCTAAAATTCACCAGCAACGCTTGGATAATTGGCCAGAACTTTACCCTTGGGTAGAGCAAGAGGGCTATATTTATTTTCGTAAGCGCCTAACAGAAGCACGACGTGATGTGGAACACGGTTTAGAAATAACCCTAGACTGGTATAAAACTCGTGCTCAACAAGAACGCATGATTGAAATTCTGCAATTCAAATTAGATGTTTTATGGTCTATGGCAGATGCAATGTATATGGCCTATATCAATGATATGCCTCCCTACTTCAATATTGAAACATAAAAGCACCATTGCTTTGTGAGGTGAGCATGTCTCGCTCACCCTACTTCATTCAGCATTGCAACGTTTATTTATTGACCACTGCTATATTACGCTTGTAGAATTA
>CAZXJK010000047.1:0-13804 GCA_964640895.1 uncultured Methylomonas sp. | reverse complement strand
GATGACGGACAAAAAAACCAGTAAAGATGGATGATGTGTGTTTCCAGGTGCCTTAGGTGTACTAGTGGGTAACCAGGGAGGGGGCTGGTTTCCAGTCACCACTGATAATGAGGAGTTACTAGTATTACCTTGGTAGCTGCCATCGACGTATGATATGAAATTTTCATGCATATATTAACAATCTTAAAATTTACTTAAATAAAATGAAAAAACAACTTATAAAATTTACAACAGGATGCGCGCTTGGTATTCTTTCTCTTTCTGCTCAAGCTGGGGTGGTTAACGTTTGGGGGGAGCAGGTAGTTGTAGGGAATTTAATAAATGACATTAGTAGCTTTTATGATGGGCTAAGCGGGCACAGTTCCAGTGTTATTACAGGTCAATTAGATACTAATGACCTTTCAGGAACTGATTTACTTTGGGCTGTTCAGCCCAGTGATAGCTACACTGTCGCTGAATTAAGTACAATGAGTGATTTTTTAGTGGGTGGGGGGCGAATTGCTTTTATGGGAGAGCATGGCGCTGTTTCTCCTAATCAAAATAATCGCATCTCCGCTGCGATTTCAAGCCTAGGGGCGGGGATGACTATTCAAAACACTGTAGAAGACTCAGGTTTTCATGATGCAACAAGAGCTAATGGCCAAATATTAGATCATGATTTAACGGCGGGGGTGAATACCTATAACTATGCTGCATTTGCACCGCTGATTAATTTGGGCAGCAGTGCAGAAATATTGATGTATGGCATAGGGTTATCGAATGTTATGATGGCTTATGAGGATATTGGTGCTGGTAGTATCTTTTTAGTTACGGATCAAAATGTGTGGGATAATGTTAATTTGTCAAGCAATGACAATGCCCGTATGTTTGAAAACTTACTTAGTGCTAACACTGGTGCAGGAGTACCAGAGCCATCATCTATCGCGCTAATGGGGCTTGGCTTATTAGGCTTAATTGCGTTTAGAGGCAAAAAAACTAATCATTTCGGTTAATGTGGGGCTATAGAAAACTAAGGTAGAAGGTATTTAAAAATGCCTTAAGTTTAATACTAAAATACACCATTATTTTTGAAAGAATATTTTTGGGGATAATGATGATTTTTAATGCCCTGAATTTAAGGTACGTGAAATACCCCTTGCAATAATGAAAAATAACCAACTCTACTGGGCAAAGAGCTCTATCTGTTTAGATAGGGTCTATATGAATAAGCTGATATTGCCTCATTTTTAGGGTGCATAGGGTGTATATAGGCAGATAGGGGTATTTTTTAATGGGTTTGCCATATTGTAGTCAAGCACCATTAGTAATTATGTGACCCTATATATTGCTAGTATTGTTTTTTTAATTATTGGGAAACTTAAGTACAAGTGCTATATCGTGCGTGCGCAAAGCATGTTAAGTATCCATAACTCCATCACATTTTCACCCCTCTACTCTAGAGTAATTCAATCAAATGTTGATATAATTCAATATCATTATTAAATCCCCCCGCATTCGTTTAAAATAGTATAAAGAATTTATCATCAGGTATGGCTTTATGCTTAAAGCTACCGTGTCACAACAATAAGAAAGCACCTCATGACACCAGAACAATTTAATCAATATGCCGCACAAGGCTATAATCGGATTCCCATTGCACGTGAAGTGCTGGCAGATTTAGATACGCCGTTAAGTGCGTACTTAAAACTAGCCGATGGCCCTTATTCCTATTTATTTGAATCAGTGCATGGTGGTGAGCAATGGGGGCGTTATTCAATTATCGGCTTGCCTTGCCAGTCGCTGATCAAAATATTTGGCAACGAGATTCGTACCGAAGAATCTGGCGAGCTCATTGAAACGATTACCCATGAGCAACCATTGGTGTGGATTGAGGAATTCAAGGCGCGTTTTAAAGTGCCTGATATAGCATCACTGCCTCGTTTTAATGGTGGCTTAGTCGGTTATTTTGGCTATGAAACGATTGGCTATATAGAGCCACGTTTAAAATCAACAGGCAAAGACGACCCCTTAGGGTGCCCAGATATTTTATTGATGGTTTCTGAAGAAATCTTGGTGTTTGATAATTTATCAGGCAAGTTAATATTATTAACACATGCGAATCCTGAACAGAATGATGCTTATGCGCAGGCGCATAAGCGACTAGATGCCTTGGTTATAAAGTTACGTGAGGTACAAGCAAAAACAAAATCCAAGCATATTCCGAAACAAGTTGATGAAGAGGACTTTGTTTCGGGTTTTACGCAAGTGGGTTATGAAGAAGCGGTACTCAAAGCAAAGGAATACATCGTTGATGGCGACATTATGCAAGTGGTGTTATCACAACGTTTATCTATTCCTTTTTCAGCTGAGCCTTTAGATTTATATCGGGCATTACGTTGTTTAAACCCTTCACCTTATATGTATTATCTTAATTTAGGTGATTTTCATATCGTAGGTTCTTCACCTGAAATATTGGTACGCTTGGAAGATGATACGGTCACGGTTAGACCCATTGCTGGCACACGCCCGCGCGGAAAAACACCAGCAGAAGACCTGCAACTGGAACAAGACTTATTGACTGATCCAAAAGAATTAGCGGAACATTTAATGCTAATTGATTTAGGTCGCAATGATGCTGGTCGTGTGGCTAAAATTGGGACAGTAGAACTAACCGATAAAATGATTATTGAGCGCTATTCACATGTAATGCATATTGTTTCTAATGTGACAGGTGAATTACAGCCAGATAAAAATGCCTTTGATGTGTTGGCAGCAACCTTTCCCGCAGGTACTGTCAGTGGTGCCCCTAAGATTCGTGCCATGGAAATTATTGATGAATTTGAACCTGTTAAACGCGGCGTTTATTCAGGCGCAGTAGGTTATATTTCATGGTCTGGTAATTTAGATACCGCCATTGCAATTCGTACTGCAGTGATTAAAGATAAAGTCTTACATATACAAGCGGGAGCGGGGATTGTTCACGATTCTGTACCACGCAATGAATGGGATGAAACCATGAACAAAGGCCGGGCAATTTTCCGCGCAGTCACAATGGCGGAAGCTGGTTTGAATGGAGAAGGCACATGAGTCAGTGTAAAGTAGTCATGGTCGATAATTACGATTCATTTACTTATAACTTAGTGCAATATTTTGGTGAGTTAGGTGCAGATGTTACTGTGGTGCGCAATGATGAAGTGAGTATTGCAGATATTGAGCAACTCAATCCTGATAAAATTGTTATTTCGCCAGGGCCTTGCACCCCAAAAGAGGCGGGTATTTCTGTGGAAACTATTTTGACCTTTGCAGGTAAGTTACCTATCTTGGGTGTGTGTTTAGGGCACCAAAGTATTGGCAATGCTTTTGGTGGCAATATTGTGCATGCTAAAAGTATTATGCATGGTAAAGTATCGCCTGTTTATCATCATGATACTGGTGTGTTCAAAGGTTTAAATAACCCTTTTACTGCAACACGCTACCATTCTTTAGTGATCGACCAAAATACATTGCCTGATTGTTTGGAAATTACGGCATGGACCCAAGATGAACAAGGTAATATTGAAGAAATTATGGGTGTACGCCATAAAGAATTAGATATTGAAGGTGTGCAGTTTCACCCTGAGTCTATTTTGACCGAACATGGGCATGATATGTTGCGTAATTTTTTAGAGCATTAAATTCCTCGTTCCTAAGCGCATAATTTCTGTCACAACTTAGGCACCTGGAAACACACATCATCCATTTTTACTGGTTTTTTTGTCCGTCATCAGTACTGTAGCAATCGTTACGTAGCCTGCTATGCGCCTATTGCTACAGCACTAATGACAAACAAAAAACCTGCCTAAATATTGGATGCTTATTTATTTCCAAGTGCCTTAGCTTGATGGTTTTCGGCCAATAGCTAATGCTGTTAGTCTTTATCCATTCTACGATATACCTATGATTTATTGAGTTGCACCATGAATATACAAGATGCCATACAACTTGCTTTAGATAAGCATGACCTGAGCGATACGCAAATGAGCGAGGTAATGCACATTATTATGAGTGGTGCAGCGAGCAATGCTCAAATTGCCGGCTTCCTGATTGCCTTGCGTTGTAAAGGCGAGACCGTTACTGAAATTACCGCTGCTGCAAAAGTGATGCGTCAATTAGGTAACAAAGTTGCCATACAAGGTGAGCATATTATTGATACCTGTGGCACAGGTGGCGATGGTGCCAATACGTTCAATATTTCCACTACCTGTGCTTTTGTGGTGGCAGCCGCTGGTGCAACGGTTGCCAAGCACGGTAATCGTTCAATCTCTAGTAGTTCCGGCAGTGCTGATGTACTTGAAGCTGCGGGTGTTGATTTAAATTTATCTGCTGAACAAGTCGCCGAGTGCGTTAATAGCATTGGTGTCGGTTTTCTGTTTGCACAAAAACACCATGGTGCTATGAAACATGTTGCCCCGGCACGTAAAGAAATGGGCGTTCGTACTTTATTTAATCTATTAGGGCCACTAGCAAACCCTGCTGCGGCACCCAATCAACTGATTGGCGTATTTGCTAAACAATGGGTAGAGCCGCTTGCACATGTCTTAAAAGCACTCGGCAGTGAGCATGTGTTAGTTGTTAATGCTGATGATGGCTTAGATGAAATCAGTATTGCTAGTGATACCTTTGTTGCTGAATTAAACAATGGCGAAATTACCACCTACACTATAAGCCCTGAGCAATTTGGTTTGCAGCGAGCTGATTTAGCCACATTAGCCGTGTATGATGCGGCAGAAAGTTTGCTTGTTGTGCAATCAGTGCTAGATAACCAGTCTGGCCCTGCACTTGATATTGTGGTACTTAATGCAGGTGCTGCCATTTATGCGGCTAATCTCGCAAGCTCATTAACTGCTGGGGTTAGCAAAGCGCAAGAAGTCATTGCATCAGGTGCCGCCAAACAAAAATTACAAGCCTTAATTAATTATTAAATTCTCATCTCTTACCTATTGTTTTCTTAAGACCTAATAACTTATGACTGATACTCCCGATATTTTAAAAAAGATCCTTGCTACCAAAGTAGAAGAAGTTGCAAAACGTAAATTACGTATGAGTATTGCTGATTTGCAAGCTATTATTGATGATACTGAAGCACCACGTGGTTTTGCTCGTGCCTTGCAAGAAAAAGCATTAACTAAAAAGCCTGCTATTATTGCCGAAATCAAAAAAGCATCACCCAGCAAAGGTATCATCAGAGAAAATTTTAAGCCTGTTGAGATTGCAATGGACTATGCAATGAGTGGTGCAAGTTGTTTGTCAGTTTTAACAGATAAAGAATATTTCAAAGGTGGTGAAGTCAATTTACAAATGGCACATCAAGCTTGCCCTTTACCTGCTTTACGTAAAGACTTTATGATTGATCCTTATCAAATCCATGAGTCACGTGCATTAGGTGCAGATTGTATTTTGTTGATTGTTGCCGCGTTATCAGACACGCAAATGCATGAGCTGGCTGATACAACTAAACAGTTAGGTATGGATATTTTGGTGGAAGTACATGATAAAGCAGAGATGGAGCGTGCTTTAGCACTAGATACTCCGCTGATGGGTATTAATAACCGAGATTTACGTACTTTTGCAACCTCATTACAAACCACTTTAGATTTAAAAGAAATGGTGCCTAGTGATCGTTTGGTGATTACCGAAAGTGGCATCCATACACAAGAAGATGTGCAATTGATGCTGGATAATGAGGTGTATACTTTCTTGGTAGGAGAAGCATTTATGCGTGCAGAACAGCCTGGCGCGAAGATGCGCGAGTTGTTTAGTCTATAGCAGGTGTAGAAGGGGCTATGGCCGCGACCTGTATAATTCGTGGAGATAGATCCCTTCTACATAATATGATTATCCTTTATAATTATCCATCGCCTTAATAATAGAAAGGGCCTTGGCTACCTCGGCTTTAGCGTCTGCATCCATCTCATTGGTTTTGTAAATTTTAGGCAATAAGCCCTCTTCAACCAATGCTTCTTTTACCCAGCGTTTCACCATTCTGTAATGACTGGCAATTTTAGCTTCTTCACCTGTCTTGGGGTTTTTCATCATGACAGTGCGTAATTCGATTTTAGGTGCAGTGCCCGCTTTATTGGTTTTTTTGACGGCCTTTTTAGGCTGACTATTAACCACTTTTCCTGGTTTGGCAGTAGGCGTTACCGCAGGTTTTTGTGCTGTAGCGTGTATTTTCTTAACGGCTATAAGCGGTGGAACCTTGCTGGCTTCATCTGCAGTAGGTGTATTTTTTTCCACGTCTATGACGACATAAACTACATAGGCAACATAAATTACCGTTAATACAAAAAAAATGTCTGACATCATGTTCACACCTTACCTATTTATTATTTTTATTTGTAGCAATATTTATACTTCACGCGGTCGTGGATGAAGCATAACTTACAAACTGAGTATATGGCAAACCAGCAAAATACACCAGAATCAATTGCTTAAGCTTGGCTTTTTTGAGTTCTCATGGCTAAGGCTTGTTAATGAGTAGAGTCCCAACGCCTTGATCAGTAAATAGCTCTAATAACACTGCATGTTCAACACGCCCATCAATAATATGTACGCTATTAACCCCGCCTTTTAGCGCATCAGTACCACAGCGCGTTTTGGGAATCATACCACCAGATATGGTGCCATCAGCAATTAGCTTATCAATATCGGTCAGTGTTAATCCTGTTAGTAAATTCCTATCTTGGTCTAAAATTCCAGGGATATTAGTCAGTAGAATTAACTTTTCAGCATTTAATTCTTCAGCAACTTTGCCAGCGACTAAATCGGCATTGATATTATAAGAACGTCCATCTTTGCCTACGCCAATAGGTGCAATAACAGGAATAAAATCACTATTGCAAAGCATTTCGACAATACTCGGATCTATATGGCTGACTTCCCCTACATGACCAATATCAATAATCTCTGAGGCTTGTGTTTCTTTATTGAACTGTTTCATTTCAATTTTACGCGCGCAAATAAAGCTACCATCTTTACCTGTTAAACCAATGGCTTTACCGCCAGCCATATTGATAAGGTTAACTATATCTTTATTGACTTGACCGCCAAGCACCATTTCAACCACATCCATGGTTTCACTATCGGTGACGCGCATGCCATTAACGAATTCAGAGTTAATGTTTAGGCGTTTTAGTAGATTCCCAATTTGCGGGCCGCCACCATGCACTACGATAGGATTAATGCCGACTAATTTCATCAAGACAATATCGCGGGCAAAACAGGCTTTCAAATCTTCATCTATCATGGCATTACCGCCATATTTGATAACAACGGTTTTACCTTTAAATTTTTGAATATAAGGTAAAGACTCAATTAAAACATGAGCAATACCATGGGCCGTTTTTTCTTTCATTTTATGTTTTATTAAAAAGGTAAGGATAAGTCAGCTTTGACTTCTAGAATAAGTTGGCGAAATTGCTCTTGAATACGAGCCAATGCATCTTTGCTATCACCTTCAAAACGGACGACTAATGACGGTGTGGTATTAGAAGCACGTACCAAGCCAAAACCATCAGCAAAATCGACACGTAAGCCGTCAATATCAGTAATAGTGCCATCAGGAAAGTTGGCTTTACTGACAAGTTGTTTTACTAACGCAATATTAACGCCTTCTTCTAAAGGAATATTGAGCTCAGGTGTATTAAAACTATCTGGAAAATCAGCAAAGACTTCAGCACTCGTTCTTGAGTCTTCTGATAATATTTCCATTAATCTGGCTGCCGCATAAATACCATCATCAAAACCAAACCAGCGATCATTAAAAAATAGGTGCCCACTCATTTCACCTGCAAACACAGCACCTGTTTCTTTTACTTTAGCTTTCATAAAAGAATGTCCTGTTTTCCACATGCTGGCACGTCCCCCTAATTTCTTAATATGCTCGGCTAATAATCGCGTGCATTTTACATCATAGATAATTTCTGCACCTGGGTTGCTTGCCAAGATATGGGTACTGAATAACATCATTTGCCGGTCTGGCCAAATGATTTTTCCTGCGGAGTCAACAACGCCTAAACGGTCGCCATCACCATCAAAAGCCAACCCTACATCAGCCTGAAAATGTCCGACAGCTGCAATGAGATCGGTATAGTTTTCAGGTTTGCTCGGGTCAGGGGTGTGGTTGGGAAAGCTGCCATCTATATCGCAAAATAATTCAATAACCTCACAGCCTAAGGTTTTTAGTAAAATAGGGCCTAGCTCTCCCGCAACACCATTACCTGCATCAATCACTACTTTCATGGGGCGAGCAATGCGCATATTATCGGTAATAACACCAATATATTCATTGCTGAACATCTTATTTTCGGTAATAGTTCCAGCTGGATTACTTTGGAAATGTTGCGCATCAATGCGCTTTTTTAAGGACTGAATTTTTTCACCTGCTAAGGTTTCACCTTCAAGCACGATTTTTACACCATTATAATTAGCCGGGTTATGACTGGCAGTCAACATAACGCCAGAGTGGCTATCTATGTGATGTGCTGCAAAATAGAGTACGGGGGTGGGTACTATGCCAATATCAAGGATATCAATTCCAGTAGATAAAATGCCTTCTGCTAGTGTTGCACTCAGTGTCGGGCTAGAAATGCGGCCATCTCTAGCAAGAGCAATGCTCTTTAATTCGCGCTCTACTGCTTCACTACCAATAGCACGGCCAATATCGTAAACCAGCTCTTTGGTTAATACCGTATCTACCATGCCGCGGATGTCATAAGCACGAAAAACAGAGGCTGATGATTGGCTTGAGGGTAATTTATTTAAAGTGTTAGCTGCACTTTCTATTGAACTGGTACTGTTGTCAGGTTCATCAACGTCAGACAAGGAAATTGCAAAACCTACTTCTTTTTGTGGCTGATCAGCAGCACCTTGCTCGGCAAAAAAGCTTGAGGAATTAATCTCGCTAGCTTCGGAGAATATACTATTAGTATCTAATTTTAATTCTAAATCTTGTTTTTGTTGTTGGGCACGCATTTCCTTATCATCATTCATATCATCCCTTTCAATGACGCGTTTAAATTGGATAATGGCCGAGATGAAATGGTTCATTTCGTGTAAGTTGACGGGGTAATTGCCAGGCCTTTTGTCTAATAATAAATCTTTAGCGACTTTTAAAATGACCCGCTGGTCTTCTATTAAATAGATTTCCAGCTTTCGGTAATAGATATAGCAAACCAGAATGGTGATAAAGGCGGGTATCAGGATAATGCTTAATACAAGGCTGAGGAATGAAACGTCATAACGGTCATCATACCAATAGTTTATTGTCCAAGCGGTATGACTAACATGTATTACCTCGGGGGCAGAGACTTCTTTTAGGGTGATATTGCCCTGTGTTGCAATAGAAAGGTCGGCTTGGTTTAATTCAACAAATAAACGTGTATTTTGTAAGGTATGTAAGCTATTAATTATTTTATTAAAATCAATGCTAGCCAAAATGACGGCTATATTCTTAGCATCACTCTGCACTGCTCGTGTCATGGCCAAATGTCTGCCTTGGCCTTTGATGCCTTGAATGAGTGGTAATTGTGGTTTTAGAAAAGAGCTTTGCACTAAATCTAAATCAGCATAACCCATATGGGGTGTTATGGATGTGTCTGGCTTATTATCTCCAGGCAGTAACAACCTAAATGCCATGGCATCAGGAAAGTAGCCCCCCATTTGTTGTACAATTTTTTTTGCACGGGGTAGGTCAGGTTGTTCAATAGCAGCAATCAACTCAGGAGAATTCGCCATTTTCTGCAGGGTATTATCTAATAGAGCAACCCGAGCAGACATAATATTAGCCGCTCCTTTGGCTAAATTAACGGCTGCATCGCGTTGTGCGTTAACTGTGGCTGCCTGTGAAAAGTAGAAAATACCTGCGCCTGCCAATGCTGTCATTAAGGTAGCTACAACTGCAATGATGATAAAGAGATGTCTCATTTTTGCCTCTTTAGGAAATATTAATGCTGCCCTGTATGACCAAAGCCGCCAGCACCACGCTCTGATTGGTCAAATTCTGCTACTTGCTCAAATTCTGCTTGTACAACAGGAACAAATACCATTTGTGCAATACGTTCAGCAACTTGAATAGTAAAGCTCTCTTTGCTTCTATTCCAGCAGGAAACAAAAATTTGCCCTTGATAATCGGAGTCAATTAAACCCACAAGATTACCCAGCACAATACCATGTTTATGACCTAAGCCTGAACGGGGTAATAAAACCGCAGCTAATTGAGCGTCATTAATATGAATAGCAATGCCAGTTGGAATCAGAAGAGTATCTCCCGCAGCTAAAGTAACATCTTCATCCAGACAGGCACGTAAATCAATGCCAGCTGAACCACTAGTTGCATAAGCGGGCATAGGGATTTTATTACCTAAGCGGGAGTCTAATATTTTAAGTTGTATTTTATGCATGGTATCTCTCGGCTATTAAGGTCAGTAATTGTTTAGCCAGTTGTGTTTTATCGGTCATGGTGAATGTTTGTGCGCCATTTTGCCAGTATACTTGTAACGCATTCACTGCGGAGTCAAAGCCGCCTTCTGCTTGCGCTACCCAATTTGCAGCAATCATATCTAATTTTTTATGCGTTAACTTGTCTTGCGCATAGTGTTCTAAATGATGTGTCTCAGCGGCAAAGCCAACGGTAAAGGGCTTATTTGTTAACGCAGCAACACTCGCAACGATATCTTTGGTTTTACGCAGCGTTAGCTCAACTTGCGGGCCTTGTTTTTTTATCTTCTGCATGGCGACAGTATCAGGTGTGTAGTCGGCAACTGCAGCAGCAGCAATCATAATATCTTGGTCTGGTATTTGCATCATGACCGCGTTATACATATCGGCAGCACTCTCTACTAAAACCATATGTACACCGTTAGGTGTTGGTAGCTGTGTTGGTCCGCTAATTAAAATAACCTCGGCCCCTAATAGCTGAGCTTGTGCCGCCAATGCAAAGCCCATTTTACCAGAACTTCTATTAGTAATATAACGAACTGGGTCTAAAGGCTCTCGTGTAGGACCTGCAGTAATCAATATTTTTTTGTTTTGCAAAATAGCGGGGCTATTTTGTGTATTAAGGTAACTGACAATATTCTCTGGTTCACTCATGCGCCCTAGGCCAGATTCCCCACACGCTTGGCTCCCCGACTCGGGGCCAATAAACTGTACGCCATGTTGTTTAAGGCGTTGTATGTTTTCTTGGGTTATTGCTTTATGCCACATCGCTTGGTTCATGGCAGGGGCAATAAAAACAGGGCATTGCGCAGCCAAATATAAAGTACTGAGCAAATCATCTGCAAGTCCGTGGCTTAATTTGGCAATACAATTAGCCGTTGCTGGAGCAATAAGCAGTGCATCGGCCCAACGCGCTAAATTAATATGCCCCATCGAATTTTCTTGGCTAATATCTAATAGTTCGGTATGCACAGGGTTACCTGATAATGCTTGCAAGGTTAGTTCTGTCATAAACTGTAAAGCAGACTGGGTGATCACCACTCTGACTTCATAGTCCTGCTTACGCAGTAATCTAACTAATTCAGCCGACTTATAGGCTGCAATGCCGCCAGTAATACCAAGAAGTATACGCTTCAAAATTAAATACCCTAAAATTTTTAAATGACAGATATTATGGCAGAGTTGGATATTTCTTCTATGCTTAAACTAAAAAAACTAGAAATAGCAAGGGACGAGAATTCAACAATACCCTAGTCTGACTTGTCTTTTTGCTCCACAGTCTCGCCAGAAAAACAGTTACGTAGCTGGTTATGCGCCTGTGTTTCCAGTACGACTGTGAAACCAAAATTCTACGCCATACTTTGGGTTTTATTAAGCCCTCGTCCCTAAACAATTTTGCAAAAAAGGCGTAAATGGAATGCGTATTACTGATTGGCCAGCTGATGAGCGGCCACGAGAAAAACTACTAGCACAGGGTGCAGATGCACTATCTGATGCCGAGTTATTGGCAATTTTTTTGCGTACTGGCATTAAAGGCAAAACAGCTGTTGATTTAGCGCAAGATTTGCTGGAAAATTTTGGTTCCTTACAAGGTCTCATGCAAGCTGATTATGCTAACTTTACTAAGGCAAAAGGCTTGGGTGCTGCAAAATATGCACAGCTACAGGCAGTTTTGGAAATGGCACGGCGGCATACCTTTGAAGAACTAGATCGCGGTGATGTGCTCAGCAGTCCAGAGGCTACACGCGCTTATTTAATCCAAAAGCTCAGGCATTATCCGCATGAAGTCTTTGCCTGTTTGTTTTTGGATAATCAGCACCATATACTGGAGTTTGAAGAATTATTTAGCGGCACAATTGATGGTGCCAGCGTCTATCCGCGTGAAGTCGTTAAAAAAGCACTACAACATAATGCCGCGGCAGTTATTTTTGCGCATAACCACCCATCAGGTATTGCAGAGCCAAGCCAAGCTGATAAACATATTACCGATAAACTAAAGCAAGCGCTCAGCTTGATAGATATTCGAGTGCTAGATCACTTCATTATCGGTGACGGCCAGCCCTATTCTTTTGCTGAGCATGGTTTACTGATTCAGGAGGAGTCATAGAATTTTAATAAATGACTTGAATGTCTTTGTTTATAGGTATTTAAGGTATTCTTCAGTTTCATGCCGTGTCATAGAATCTTTTACAGACTCATGTTTAAAGTGTACCCTAGGGCGTACCCAAAATTTAAGGAACATGGTTTAGTAATAGGTGGAGCATGGCACAACTTACAGACAAGCAAATAAGAGCATGGATAAAGAGCAACACTCGTTTTGATGCAAAAGCCGATGGTAGCGGTTTATATTTGCGTTACCGAAAAACGGACAAAACCCCCTTATGGTTTTTGCGCTATAAAATAGCGGGTATTGAGTACCGGCCAACTATTGGACGTTATCCTGATATAAGCCTATCTAGTGCCAGAAAGGAAGCGGCTCTACAACGTGTAGAAATTCAAAAAGGCAATAATCCATCTATCACCAAACGCGAAATCAAACGCGCAACAGCGGCCAAGGCCATTGCAGAAAAACATGCACAAACCGTAACGGAATTGGTTGAAGAATATTTGCAGCGTAACGTTGAGGGTAAATTGAAATCAGCCAAAGCAAGACGATTAAGTCTTTATAAATACCTGATACCAGCCATAGGTAAACTTAAAATAGAAGATGTACAGCCGCGCCATTTTGCTGATTTACTGGAAGAAATAGCTAAAAAAGCACCGACAACAGCAAATGATATTCTGGCATGGAGCAAACAGATATTTAATTACGCCATCAAGCGGCAAATTATTATCAGCAATCCAGCTCAGCCATTTGATGCATCAGATGCAGGGGGAAAGGAAAAAAGTAGAAATCGTTATTTATCCCGTGCTGAATTGGTTTTGCTATTTAAGGCAATGCGTGAGGCTGAGAAGTTTACACACCACCACTATCTTACTGCCAAGCTTCTATTATTGCTTGGAGGTAGAAAAATGGAGCTATTAAGTGCAAAGCGCGCTGATTTTGATGTAAAAAAATCGGTTTGGCATTTGTCACCCGATAACAAAACGGAATCACCTATTGATATACCATTGCCAGTACCGGCATTAAAAATTATTAATGAATTACTGGAAACTTCTATTGATGGCAGTGTTTTTTTATTCCCAACAATAGGAACCAAGCGTTCCAAAAGTGGCCATGTTGATGACGGTTATTTGAACAAGCCTATTAGGAAGTTTGTAATGCCCTTGATGGGTGATATTGAAAATTTTACCATTCACGACCTGAGAGCAACCTTTAAAACTCATATGCGCTCAAAAGCAATAGGCA
>CAZXJK010000046.1:0-14056 GCA_964640895.1 uncultured Methylomonas sp. | reverse complement strand
GATTTTTGCGCTTCGCTAGATAAGGCACTTGGAAATAAATAAGCATCCAATATTTAGGCAGGCTTTTTGTTTGTCATTAGTGCTGTAGCAATAGGCGCATAGCAGGCTACGTAACTATTGCTACAGTACTGATGACGGACAAAAAAACCAGTAAAGATGGATGATTATTTATTTCCAGGTGCCTAAGCTAACCTACAATATATATTGTTTCATTATTCCTAATTTACTTTGGAAAACCATAGATCATGTCTGCAGTTTTAACGCGTACTATTTTATTATTAATTGTTTCAAATTTTTTTATGCTCGCAGCATGGTATTTGCATTTAAAGTTTTTAAATCATAAGCCTTGGTATGTTGCTGCCCTGGCAAGTTGGGGTATCGCATTTTTTGAATACGCGGTGCATATACCGGCTAATCGCATTGGTAGTACTGCCTTGTCACTATTCCAATTACAAATCTTGCAAGTGGGCATGTCATTGCTGATGTTTGTTCCCTTCGCCATTTTTATAATGAATCAGCCTTTTAAAACGGATTACTATTGGGCGGCGATTTGTATGGGAGGGGCCGCTTATTTTATTTTTCGTAGTTGATGGGGTTAGGAATGAGGATTCAATAATGCCCGAGTCTGACTTGTCTTTTGGCTGCACAGCCGTGCCAAAAACACAGTTACGTAGCCAGCTATGCGCCTATGTTTCTAGCACGACTGTGCTGATTTTATGGCGATGGCGGATGTGTAGAGTGTAGCTGAAATAAATTTTCTTTAGCAATGCGAGCATTTGATATACGAATTCAGCTTATAAAAATATAATTAACATCTAATATGGGTGTCTAAAAATTTAACACTTATTTTTTTACGGATAGGAGAGTAAGTGGGGGGGGTAAGGCTCCTGTGTTTCTGGGCTAGAGTTAGTGTTATTTTGTAGTTCAGTTCCTTTTTCTGTTGTGTAAGCTTGAGGTGTCAGTTTTTTTTACATAATAATATTTAAAATTCTAAGGAAATATAATACTTTGATTTTTAAGATAATATTCATTATTTAGCGAATGATGTTTTTACGCTAGATTTAAAGGTGTCAGTTTTTTTTACATAATTATTGCCGCAAAGAATAAAATAAATATAATTGATTATAAATCAATTACTTATAGTTATGGCATAATACGTGCTTGTCCGTAAATTGTTATTAACTAAAAATTAAGGTATGTTCTATGCAAAAATTAAAACCAGCTTTATTGGCAGCTACGCTTGTTGTTGCTTTGGCTGCAACAAACGCACATGCTAGCCTTTGGGTAGGGTCGATTACTGGTGATGTCACTGAGCTTGATGAGAATACTGGAGGTGTTTTGAGCTCATTTGTAGGGATAAGCGAACCAGTTGGAGTGGAGGTTGACTCAAATACTGGGCAAATTTATATTGGAAAAGGAAATACTAGTGTTGTCTCTCGATATAATTTGGATGGGACAGGTGAGTTTATACTTAATAGTATAACGGCAGGCGCTGAGCGACACAGTACGGCTCTGGATGTGCTAGGCGGAAGAATTTTTTACTCGGGTAACGGTAATGGGGTTTTTGTTGCAAATTTAGATGGTACAGGCTCTGCTACTTCGTTGTATGATCCTGGTAGGAGTCAGAGTATTTTTTATAATTCGGCTAATGATATGATCTATTTCAATGATATGAACTCAGGCATTTGGTCGGGTAACGCTGATGGTAGTGGTCCAGCAACATTGCTTTATGCAGGATCGGGCTTTAGGCAGTTAACAGTGGATATTACGACTGATCAGATATACTGGACTGATTTTAATAATGGGAACATATTGGAGGGCGATATCTTTGGGATCAACTCAGTCGCGACTCTTTTTTCAGGACTTTCTAATCCGTGGGGTATTGATGTAGAGTCAAGTACGGGGACGCTATATTGGACAGAGATTAGCGGAGGTGTTTATTCGGGTAGTGTGAGTGGTACAGGGCAGACTCTGCTTACGACTTTATCGCACCCTAGGGGGATAGATATAGTTGTCTCTGAGGATATAGTTGTCCCTGAGCCAACAGCCATGTTGCTTTTTGGTGCTGGTATTTTTGGTTTGGCTGGCGCAAGAGTTAAAAGAAACAAACAGCGCGCAGGTCGGAATAGCTTATCAAGCGCAGCGTAGATAACCTTTTCCGACGGGGTTAGCCATTATGAGTGGTACATGATCAAAGGCGAGTGGATTAACTCTGGTGGAAAACGCTAAAGCTATTCCACCCTACGCGCTATAGCTGACTACGCGCTAAACAAGCAGCATAAAGCAGCACAAAATAAAATTAAAATCACCATGACTTTCGGGAGAGGCATGGTGATTTTTTATGTCTAGGTTTTGTAGTCGTTCGCTAAACTTAATGTGACTGTTTTTGTATAAGTGCGCCATTTAACCTATTTTGTAATATACAAATGCGGCATATGCCTTAGAAAGGCAAAATAATAACATTGCAATAGCGCTGGTTTTGGTTTGTGCATCTCTTAATATGCTGTGAGTGGCATAAGGCATATTGCGCAATAAGGTAGATGGTTTTGAGTGCAGTGCCTTAAATTCGTTAATAAAATATCAGGCTAAGGTCAGCTACCAAGAGAGTGAACTACGTTGATTTTAGGGATAGTCTTAAAGTTTTTTGCATGCTGACTGCAAAGTGGTCTGAATTTTGCTTTATCTATGGGATGTCGAGCGCGGTAGGTTGGGGTGAGGCACGAACCCCAGCGATGACGGCTAAAATGTTGGTATCCGCAAAAAATATCAAAGGGTATGCGGCCGAGCAAGGTCGATAATTCCAGCGGATGAAAGTTCCGCTCCGGCAAGGTAACGCGTAGGTCGGAATAGCTTAGCTAGCGCAGCGCAGATAACGTTTTCCGACGGGATTAGCCATTATGAGTGGTACATGTGATCAAAGGCGAGTGGATTAACTCTGGTGGAAAACGCTAAAGCTATTCCACCCTGTCATAAACATGTCAATACCCCGTTACATAAGTTTATAAATTTAATAATAGGCTAACAACACATGCAATTTGATGCGCAAGCAGATATTTATGATCAACGCACTGGTTTGGGAGCCAATACCGCCCAAAATATCGCGAGTGCCTTAGAAGCAATGATTCGTCCCTATTTGACTGGACAGTTTTTGGAAATTGGCGCAGGCACAGGTGAGATTGGTTGTTGTTTGCAGGACTTTACCATTCCTTATGCGGGCATGGATTTGTCGGCAGGGATGTTGGATGTTTATCGGCAGCGTTATCCATCAGCTGCTGATGTGCCGGAGTTAATTCAAACGGATGCGAATCAAGCTTGGCCGTTTGCAGCGCATTCGGTTTCGGTGTTTTTTAGTTCTCGTGCCATGCATCAATTAGATCATAACAACGTCCTGCAGCAATTAGAGTTGTTGGCAGACCCTGCTGGAGCCATTTTAATATTAGGAAATGTTAAACGCAGCAAAAAATCAGCAAAAGCCATTATGCGCAAAGCAATGCATAAAGCATTAAATGAATTTGGCTTGCAGGAAAAAAGTGGCCAAAGTAATCGTAATTTATTATTTACCACTCTTGAACAACAGGGCGGAGAAAAACTTACGCCTGTTACTGCCTCACGTTGGCCGGTCAGTCATGCGCCGATTGATTCTATTTATTCTTGGCAAAGTGTGGATGGTATTGCCGGGCAGGCTGTCGAGCCTGCTATTAAAACAAAAATTTTGGATGCCGTTATGTTACGAGCACAAGAAAAATTTACTGATTTAAACTTAGCATTGGAGGCTGAAGAAACCTACGAATTAAACGCAATGAAACTTCCTTATAACTTAAAATAAATAGAAAAATCTACACAAATTATGAGTAACGAATTATTAACAGAACTTGGTGCTGCTTTAATTGGCGGCAGTTTGACGGACAAATCACTTCTGGAAAAAACGGCAGAGCAACCTGTCTTTAAGGTCCTTCCAAATGCGAATGTCCTCAAAATTGGCGGTCAAAGTATTATTGATCGTGGTCGCGCAGCAGTATTACCCATTTTAGATGAGATAGTGGAAAACCTACCACACCATAAAATGATTATTGGTACAGGTGCGGGAACTAGGGCGAGACACGCTTATAGCGTTGGGGTTGATTTGGGGATGCCAACAGGCGTATTGAGTGTTTTGGGTACTTTTGTGAGTATGCAGAATGCGCGGATGATTCATTTTATGATGGCTAAGCATGGTATTCCGTTTATTGAACCGATTCAATTTCCGCAATTGCCTTTATATCTGGCTGAACGCCAAGCGGTGATATTTTTTGGGATGCCTCCGTATGTGTTCTGGCAGCGTAACCCGGAAATTGGCCGTTTGCCAGCGCACAGAACCGATAGTGGATCTTACTTAATCAGTGAAATGTTTGGTACGCGTTCGATGATTTATATTAAAGATGAAGATGGCTTGTATACCGCAGATCCTAAAAAAGATAAACATGCTAAGTTTATTCCAAAAATTACCGTGGATGAGTTAAATGCATTGGATTTGCCGGATTCAGTGGTTGAGCCACCTGTACTTGAGTTTATGAAAAATGCAGAAGTGAGACGTGATATTCAGATTATTAATGGTTTGGTGCCAGGTAATATCACTAAAGCGTTAAATGGCGAGCAAGTGGGCACTATCATTAGTGCTGATTAATAAGTACCCAATCAAAATTAACTTAACATTTTTACTTGTCTTTTTTCTCATCTTCCGCGTTGCATAAATAGTTACGTAGCTAGCTATGCGCTTATTTATACGCCTTGAAGATGAAAAAAAATCCTGCGTAAAAATTAGTTAAATTAATTATTCTTGGGTACTTAGCCTTAAATGATTTCTTTATGGGTTTTTATGCAACATGATAGAAACCAAACTGTATGTTAAAGTGAACTGAAAAAATGACTGAAAAAATTGATAAACGCCATCATCTTAATTCTGTGTTGATGCGCGAAAGTTTGATAGATAAAAAAGTAATGGCCTCAACCGAAATTGAAACCCCTGTTATCCGTATGTTGCCTGAGGCGCATGTGGTTAAGATTGGTGCAAGTTCCATTATAGATCATGGTAAAGAGTTAACTTACCCTGTGGTAAAAGTTTTAGGTGATTTGCTAGAAACAGAAAAGTTAATTCTGGGTGTGGGCGGTGGTCTGCGTAGTAAACATGTGTTTTCAATCGGCTGTGATTTGGGGTTGCCAACGGGTGCGCTGGCACAGATTTCTGTGACGGATGCGTTGGGTAATGCACATATGCTGGGTGCGCTGCTTTCTCCTTATGGCGTGGTAGCTATTCCGCCAGAGATTTTTGGGCATTTACTGCCTTTATTTATCCGCTCTGCACCTGGCGTTATTTTTAATGGGGTACCTCCTTATTCACTTTGGGAGCATCCACCCGAAATTGGGCGTATTCCGCCACACAGAACCGATGCCGGTTGTTTGATTTTGGCGGAATGTTTTGGTTGTAAAACCGTTACTTTGGTTAAAGATGTGGATGGCCTTTATGATAAAGACCCTAAAAAACACGCTGATGCTACGTTTATTCCCGAGATTACCGTCTCTGAAATGCAAGAGCGTACCTTTGAAACCTTACCTTTTGATGAGGTGTTGGTGGATATTCTGAAAACATCTAGGTTGGTCAAGCAATTTCAAGTTATTAATGGGACTAAGCCTGAGCTAATTAAGGCGGCTATTAATGGTGAGCATGTGGGGACTATTGTTCGAGCTGATGATTAGGTTTTAGGCGCGAAGGGTTCATAAAACCCAGCAACTATGACGTATTTGTAGGTCGGATTAGCTTATCTAGCGTAGCATAGATAACGTTATCCGACAGATGAACTTCCCCTGTCGGATAGCGTTTTTTAATGCTACGCAATAAAAAATCTAATTCAACCTACGGTTTTTCGTTATTAATGTTTGGAACCATAGATAAATAAGTTGTATGCATTCAAACCCAATTGTTCATTTACAAGGTATCAGTAAAACGTATCCCAAGGATATTGTTGCGCTGCAAGTAATTGATGTGCGCATTGCAGAACAAAGCATTGTGGGGATTGTCGGGGCTAATGGCTCGGGGAAATCCACGCTATTAAAAATAATGGCGGGTAGTTTAGAGCCAAATAAAGGCTCTATGCACATTCTACAAATGGATATGCGCAAGAATGCTGAGCAATTAAAACAACATATCAGTTATATTAGTCAGGATAGGGCTTTAGACCCTGAAATGACGGGTAAGGAGTTGCTTAGATATTTCTCGGCACTTTATAGTTTGACGGGAGAGGCCGCTAAGCAGCGCTATCAGGAATTGGTGCAAACTTTTGCTTTAAGCGAATTTGTGGAGCGTAGGGTACATAGTTATTCTGGTGGACAAGCACAGCGTTTGCATTTAGCTATTGGGCTTTTACACCAACCCAAGTTATTGTTGCTTGATGAGCCGACGGCTGCTTTAGATCCAAAGGGCAAAGCTTTTTTTTGGGACTTTATGCAGTTTTATCAAGAGCAGGGTAATACTATTATTATGGTAAGCCATGAGTTAGATAAGGTGCGCCAGTATTGTTCGTCGGTCTTGTTAATGGATAAAGGTCATTTGATTGCCGATGCGAGTCCTGATGCTATTATTCAGGCTTATGCACAGTCAGTGTTGCATATAAAAACCACTACCAAATTAAAGAATACAGAGAATTTAGTAAGGCTATTGCAGCAAGGTATTGTCGCTGCCAATATTCAAATAAAAGGGTCGGTTGTACGCTTGGCAATACAGCAAGATTCTACTATGCAGCAAGCAGATATTTTGTCTGCGGCATTGTTGGTTATGCAAGAGCTGAATGTTGCGGTAATCGAATGTCGCTGGGAGGAGCCAGGCTTGGAAAGTGCTTATTTTAAGTTGACTGGCACGAAGATTATGCCGACACCTGGACAAAATAATAAAAAAGGGCAAAGGAAACGACGTTGAAATTGTGTGCTCTTAACATTAGTTATGCCGTTTTTAAGCGTACTTGGCTAAAAACCTTAAGGCGGCCAGTGGCGTTGACCTTTTCATTGGCGCAGCCCTTGATGTGGATGTTGTTTTTTGGCTTTCTGTTTCAGCGTTATGCATTAGATGATTTGCCTGCGGGGGTTCGCTATCTGGATTTTTTAGTGCCAGGTATTTGTGCGATGACCGTCTTGTTTGGTGCATCACAGTCTGGTATCGAGCTAATCAGGGATATCCAAAGCCAGTTTTTAGGGCGTGTGTTGGCAACCCCTGCATCTAAAGTAATGATTATTGCCGGCAAAATAGTTGCGGATGTTTCACGGCTATTGATTCAAGCTGGATTAGTGCTGTTATTAGGGGTTGTACTAGGGGCTAAATTACAATTTTCGCTCCTGCCTTTATTGCAGATGCTGGCGAGTTTACTGTTATTTGCCATTGCTTTCTGTAGCCTTTCTTGTTGGATTGCGTTACGCGCACGTTCACAAGAAAATATGGCAACCTTTGTGCACATGGTCAATATGCCTATGTTATTTACCAGCACTGCCTTAGTGCCCAGTAAGCAAATGCCGGAATGGTTGGCGGCTATTGCACAATATAACCCACTTTCCTTGGTGGTCAACAATAGCCGTTCTGCATTGCTATTTTCCGAAATGCTCGTCATACAAACGAGTTTATTGCCGTTGTTGCTGATGGCAAGTGTCATGTTTTTATTAGTAGCGATGACGCTACGCTCAACCCGATTAAATTAAGTCATATGAAAGTTTGTCTCAATACGACTAAAATAGTCTGTGTTATTTTTATGTTATTAGTGGAGCCAGTGAGTGCGGCCGAGAGAGTATTGCTCTATGCCGCAGCCAGTACCAGTATGGCGGTGAATGCAGTGATTAAGCAATTTAAGCAAATATCACCTGGGATTAAAGTAAAAGTATCTTTTGCCTCTTCTTCAACTTTGGCCAAGCAAATAGAAGCAGGTGCACCTGCTGACCTGTATATTTCAGCAAATCCAAAATGGATGGATTATTTGCAGGCGCGTGATTTGTTGGTCAATGCTTCACGACAAGACTTGTTAAGCAATAAAATTGTGCTGATAGCACCAAGAGGGCAACCTTTAACAGTACAAATGACGAAAGGTTTTGATTTTGCAAGCCAGTTAACTGGCAGGCTGTGTATGGGCGAACCCTCGCATGTCCCTGTGGGTATGTATGCCAAGCAAGCATTGCTTTCTTTAGGTTGGTGGAGGCAGTTGAAGCCTAGCGTGGTGGGGACTAGGGATGTTAGGGCGGCATTAACATTTGTTGAGCGCGGTGAGTGCGCGGCAGGTATTGTCTATGCGACGGATGCGAACTCATCACAGAAAGTCGAGTTAATTGCCGAGTTTCCAGCTTCGAGTCATAGCCCCATTGTTTATCCAGTGGCGGCATTGGTCGCAAACAATAAAGCGGCCGATACCTTTTTACAATATTTAAGTTCTGCGCAGGCAGCGACAACTTTTAAAAAATATGGTTTTAGTGCGCAATGATGAATAGTCATTATGTTTGAGCTGTCTCCTGAAGAGTATTCTGCCATGATGCTCTCGTTAAAAGTGGGTTTATGGAGTGTCGGCATTATTCTTATGCCTGGCATTTTTACGGGCTGGGTGTTGGCTCGATGTGATTTTGTGGGCAAGTCCTTGGTCGATGGTATTATTCATTTGCCATTGGTGTTGCCACCAGTCGTGACGGGGTATTTACTATTATTAATGCTGGGTCGCCAAGGCATGATAGGTAAATGGTTGTATCAGCAATTTGATATTACCCTTGCTTTTAGTTGGCGTGGTGCCGTTTTGGCAACCGCGCTGATGAGCTTTCCTTTAATGGTGCGTTCGATTCGCTTATCAATTTCTACGATAGATATTAAACTGGAACAGGCCGCGCGCAGTCTGGGAGCCAGTGGTTTAAATTGTTTTTTTACCGTCACCTTACCTTTGGCTATCCCAGGCATTATTACCGGTTCTATTTTGGCTTTTGCCAGAAGTTTGGGTGAGTTTGGTGCCACTATTACTTTTGTGGGCAATATCGAAGATGAAACTCGAACCTTGCCTTTAGCGATATACACCTATATTCAAGTACCAGATGGTGCTGAGTCTGCACAAAGGTTGCTTATTATTTCGGTGGTGCTCGCATTAGGCGCTTTGTTATTTAGTGGTTTCATTGAGCGCCGTGCTGCGCATTGGCTAGGAGGAAAATAGTGCTATCTCTTGATGTGCAATTACAGCGCGGGGCTTTTGATCTGGAAGCTAGTTTTGCTTTGGATCAGCCTGTGACAGGTTTATTTGGCTCTTCTGGGTCGGGTAAAAGCACTTTGTTAAATTTGGTAGCAGGCTTGGTGAGTCCTGATAATGGCTGGTTAAAGCTAGGCGATAAGTTATTATTTGATAGCCGTAAAAACATTAATCTATCGCCCAATAAGCGCGAAATTGGAGTGGTATTTCAAGATAGCCAATTATTTCCCCATTTAGCCATTACCCAAAATTTACTGTATGGCTATAAGCGCACTGCAAAAAAGCAACGGCGTTTTGAGGTGGCAGAAATTGTAGATTTGCTGGAAATAGGACACCTGCTTAAAAAGCGCCCTGCACAATTGTCTGGAGGAGAGAAGCAGCGTGTCGGTTTAGGGCGAGCCTTATTGGCTTCACCGCAGTTTTTATTATTAGATGAGCCATTAGCCTCTTTAGATCAAGGGCTAAAAGGACAAATTTTGCCTTTTTTGAAGCGAGTTAAGGATGAACTAGAGTTGCCGATGGTCTATATCAGTCATTCCATGGAAGAAATATTGCATTTAACGGATCAGTTAGTGGTTATTAATAATGGTCGCATTCTGGGAGCAGGGCATTTTTATGATGTGATTAAGGCAGATGCTGTGCAAGGTGTTGCTAGCTCCATGGGGTTAGAAAATATTTTAACTGTGAAGATTCTGGGGCAGGATATTGAGTCAGGGCATACCGTTGCTGAAACAAAGGGTAATATTTTACTGTTGCCGTTAACAGATAAATTTGCTGTTGGTGATCGCTGTTATATTTCTATTCGTTCCAATGAAATCGCTATTGCGAAACATCATATTGAGCATATTTCTATTCAAAATCAGATTAAAGGCAGGATTATTAGTTCTGTAAAAAATGCAGCGTGTGTTGCTTTGCATGTTGATATTGGTTCACGCCTTATTGTCGATATTACCCCGAAAGCATTTGCTGAATTAGCTTTAGTTGCTGGGGGCGAAGTGCATTGTTTGATGAAAGCGCAGTCATTTGCTTTTTTGGGTAAGGTTGGGTAACTTATCGTTCCCTGCGCTCCAGCGTAGGGAACGATGAAACGTGATGTTAATGTAGGTCGGGTGAAGATTTTTTATTGCGTAGCATTAAAAAACGAAACCCGACATAGGGAGCAAAATGTCGGGTTTCGTTATCTGCGCAGTTATTTATCAGTAATCAGAAAATATCCTGGCTCCCGTATTTTTATCAGCACAAAGCCATCGTCTATCGCATCTGCTGGTTTTATTGCCACTAAATCAGCTAAGGGGAGTGGTACTACTCTAGTCACCTTCGTATCTGCGAAGATCACATTAATATCATTCAAGTTAGTTTTATTGCCTTTATAAGCAACACTTACCAGCATGGTTTTGTCATTAAATCCAGTGACTGGTTTTTTGCTGTTATCCAGTATATTCAGATAGAAAACGCGAGAACGTAATTGCCCATAAGCATGCTCATTTAAATAGTTTTGTACTGAACTTTCAGCACCGTTCAGTATGCCAAGAGCTGCTCTATAAGTAGGCAGTATAATATCATTGATAGCACCACCGGGAATGATTGCCCCCATACTGCGTAAGTTAGCAGTACCTTTATTGGAACCAAAGAAAAAACTATTAGTCTCGGTCAGTTCTGAGGCAACTAGAGCACTGAATTCAGGGCCGATAGCTTGAAATAACGCATTTGTTGATATTTTAGTAAATACGCCAATAATTTCACTTGCACTAGAATTTTTCAAAAGACTCATAAAAGGGTCAACTTTAGTGACTTGTAAAATATCAGCAACATTTTGGGTTAAGGCGCCAGATTGTAATTTGGTATAGCTTAGCCCTATGGTAATAATGCCTTCATCGATTAGGCGTCGATCAGAAATGATAGTAAGGGTTTTGCTATTTTTGGTGCCTAGCGTACCTTGGTCGTCTATTAGTTGGCTAACGGTTCCTGTTGGGTTGCGCACATGACACTCCAAACACGGCATGGCATCTTCAGCTGCCCGGGTGTTATGTGAAATAATATATTCATTGGACTCAGACCATACTAGTGTTGTATTCGGGTTGCTGTAGCCTTTTTTGCGTAACAAGCTATCATAAGCTTTTTTAACGGCAACAGTATTTTCATAGTCGCCTGATGTGTTAAAGGTAACAACGCCACTTGAGTTTGTTGTCGTAGAAACTTGTCCTAATACTGCTTGACTCATTGGGTCGATAATGTTGGCTTGCGCAGTCCCTGATACTTTTGCAAAGATTGCATTACGTTCAGTTTGAACCAAAATTTTACCACTGGTTTTGTCTTGCCAATAGTAACGAACTCTAGGATTATAAGGGGATATTTTTGCTTGACCATCTTCGGCAATCCTAAAACGATACATCATTTGTAGTGCCTTGCCATCTTTATCATTTTTATTGACGATATGGCAAGCTTGACAGGAAACGACATCAAAATGGGTTTGGGTAATGGGGGTGTGGCTTGCTGCTTCATAGCCATTAAGGTCGCCATTTTTCTTCCAGCGTTCAGTATGCGCATGTAATAAAGAATCGTAGTCAGTACCGACAACAGCATTAACGGCATCTATATGGCATTGCTCGCAAGACTTAACGTTTGGATTGTAGTCTAGGTCATTGCGAACATCCATGTCCGAATTACCCTTGGGGAAGTTGTGATCGGCATCTAAATCAATATTAGCATGGATAGGTTTGTAATATTGACTTGAATGGCAGGCATTGCAATTTTCAATAGAGCGCTTTTCGCCATTGTCGGCAGTATAATTGGTGCCCTTGTGGACATCATCGCGGTAATCATCTTCAAGTGTACCTCCTCCCCCTGCCACTTCATCGCCACCTTCTGTTGCTAGCGTTGCTTTAGCTGCTTCGCCAAAGCCATAGAAGCCTCTGCGAGTATTGCTGGTAAGGTGGCACTCCATGCAGTTGTCGCTTTCTGGAAAGCGGAGCATGGGAATGGTCACGCGACCGTTTGCGGTGAAAGCATCAGCATGCCAGTTGAATATAGGCATACCTTGTTCATCAAGAGTAAGCTCACCATTGTTACGTGCAATGGTGAGTAGATGTTTGCCGTCGGTATTTTTGACGTATTCCATTAAACCAGAGGCCGCTTGTCTAAAAAAACCTTTTTCAACTAATGCGCCACGTGCAAACCTAGGGGAGAGAGCTTTCGTTAAGCCGCTATCACTAGGTAGTTTTAGTTTGGAGAATTTTGCATGGCAAAATAGACAGTCGGCTTCGCCAACTCCGCTTTTTTGCCAGTCCCAAAGTTGCAATGATTCTATACCTGTTTGTGAGTCAACAATGCGTTCGTAGTAATCGCCATCAAATGGTTTGATAGTGGCGGGATTTTTTTGATCATAGCGGATACCTTCTCTATCTTTTTCGGCCCAGCCGCCGCCAGCATGGCAACTCATGCAGGTCTTAACCCAGCCTGCCGAGCCTAAATCGGCAAAGTCAGCTGCACTAGCATTGTTCTTTTTGGCAAGCACTTGTTGGTTATTGCCCCCCATGCAAGTATAGCCACCATAGTACCCAGGGGATACTAGGTGCGGTAAGCCACGCTTGGCACCATAATTGTCATCGGCTTCATCACGTCCCATTTCAAAATGGTAGGCATGCGTTATTTTATCGTAATCATGGCAACCGCTACCAGCGCAGCTTTTTTTAGGGCTATAGGGGTTGTGGGATTGTAAGACGTGTTGACCTTGTTCGTCCAGAATAGGAATGGGAGGGTGGTCTACTAATTTATCATAGTCATTCACAGCGGCTAAGCAGTTGCTTGAAATGCAAGCAATAAGAATGCTTACCATGAAAAGCCAGTTGAAGTGAGTGGTGTGTTGCTGATAATGCATAAATTTTTTGCCTTGTAGAGCCATGTCATAGGTCAGTGTGTTCTTTAAAATAAAGAGCAACTTAATTAGAAAGCATTAATTGTGCCGTCTTTTTTGTGTATGAGGAATGTTTGAATGATGACTTTATTTAAGGTATAAGGTAAAGGTATGAGTGCTCAAGTATTAGGCACTTGGAAATAAATAAGCATCCAATATTTGGGCAGGATTTTTGTTTGTCATCAGTGCTGTAGCAATAGGCGCATAGCAGGCTACGTAACTGTTGCTACAGTACTGATGACGGACAAAAAAACTAGTAAAGATGGATGATGTGTGTTTCCAGGTGCATTAGCTGGACTGTAGGATTTGTTTGTGGGAGGGGACTTTAAAGCAAAAATAACATCTCAAAGGGTTTTTCGTTTAAGTAGTATGTGAATAAACCATGGCAGTACCATATGACGCATTGGGCATTATTATTTAACATAGTTTAATTTTATGCGTTTAATTGTGTGGGCTAGCTTGTTTGGTAGGTAGGGTGGTCGAATGTTGCCGCAACGTTAAGAGATCAGTAAATATTAATTAGGGGATTTAACATATGTTATGGCGAAAAAGGCTCTGTGGGCGCCTAATCTAGCAAATAATAGAGAAATGAGAGGGTGGAAGATGGGCATTATAATTATATGGGTTTGAACTCTAAGTTAATAAAAATCACATATAATTCATATTATTTATTTATTTATCAATAGATTAAAATAAATTTTGGGAATTAAAACAGGTTAATAAGTCAGGCTATAGCTTAATATATTTAATTTTGGCGTAATAATTGCTTTGTCACGTAGATGAACGATTAATGCGCCTTGCTGAAAATGAGGGTATGTAGCTAGTCGTGATTAGCGATAAGTAATGCTGCCTTACAAAAGCTTACTTGCAAATTTTAATTATTATAATCTCAGGTGAAATATATGAAATACTC
>CAZXJK010000045.1:0-14221 GCA_964640895.1 uncultured Methylomonas sp. | reverse complement strand
AGCTTATTGCTCCCTTTTTTATTTAGTAGGAAATATTTTTTTAGCATCAATATTAGGATTTTTGGCTGTAGACCTAAAATAGTTATCAGTCACCAATCGCACCGAAAAATCAACAGCAACCCGCTGTTTTAGCGTATCTCCCAGTTGTTGTTCAAATATTACCAGCATCTCTGGCTCAGGCATGCGCGTACTAATCAAGTCCGCACTAATTTTCAAAGGCTCTCCCAAGCGTATCTTTATATTACGTAATTGCTGCGGGTAGCCATTAATTTGGTAATTCTGACTCATTAACTGTTTTTTGACAGCAGCAATTTTTTGCATATTACTAAACGATAAAAACAAAGGCACAGAAATAACTGTGACCATAAAAATCGATAGTGCAATACCTTTTCTGGCGCGTGAGAATGGCGCGTAGCCAATGACCATAAAGGATAAGCCTGCTGCCATAATAATGCCCGTCAAGTTAGTCAAAAACAGCAGCATCGCACCATAAAAAACTTCAAAATTGAGCCAGCCGATCCCAATGCCGGAGACACACAAGGGGGGTACTAAGGCAACCGCAATAGCAACCCCCGGCAAACTTTTGGCAATATTCTCACGTGCATTGCCAAAGGCACCGGCAACGCCTGACAACACGGCTACCAATAAATCTAAGGTAGAAGGGTGTAAGCGACCCTCAATCTCATTAGTAATTTCTTGAAATGGCAATATATAGGCCATCAGTGCTGATAAAGACAAGGCAATCAGCATGCCTGTCAGTAGCGTAGAAAATGCGCGGCCACTTAAGTTAGCATCTGAACGTAATAAGCCCATAGATAAAGAGATAATAGGAGCCATTAATGGAGCTAATACCATTGCCCCAATGACAACGGAAGGGCTATTTAAAAATAAGCCTAGGCTGGCCAGTAACACACTCAACACCATCAGCAAAACATAAGTACTGCTGCTTTTGGCATTTTCTTTTAGTGCGAGAAACAGGTCTTTAAAATCAGACTCTAGTGCATGCGAAAAAAACGGCAAGGTGGTGCTTAAATATTTGATTCTACTGTCTTGTTGCGGCAATTGTTCGCAGGCGACATTTTCTTTGTCATCGGCAAAATGTTGGCTATCACGGAATTTATCACCTGCGTTGACACGAATACCGTCATTTAATATTGCCAAACGTAATTCGCGAGTGGTGACAGGGGTATTGTTAACCAAATAGTGAGTGTCGATAGGCGATTTAATGGTTAATGCCGCAGTGCGTATATAACCTATTTGTTGTGGTTGTTTCTTTTTCTGGGCATTTACAAGTAACGCTGTCGATTGTTGTAAATAAGACAGTATTGATTGCGGCGCAAATAGTGCAATGGAAATACGTTGGTCGCGTAAGGAAACGGACTCGGAAAATAAATTGGTTAATGGACCGTTTTTATGAAAATCTAATAAGACCATGCCGGTAATGGCGGTTGCTACGGTTTTACCTTTGTCGGTTATCAAGGTGATAGGGTGAGGGGTTAATGAAAATGCATGCCAGAAACGTTTGGCTTGAAACTTGAGTTTACCTAATCCAGTAAATTCATGACTATCACCAATGAATTCACTCATGGTGGTTTGGTTTTCTAGATTCACGCCGTTGATTACGACTTCATCATTACAGACGATGATGTCAATATGCAGTGGCTCTGCGTGCAGGGCAATCGCTAAGCAAGCATCAAAATCATTGGGTAAATCCAGATTGTTAAAAAACTGGCTGCTTGGGTCACCTGTTATCGGTAAAAAGCCAAGCGATATCTGCTTTTGTTCCGCGAGCAATAATGCTTGTGGATAGTCTTTTTGCTCTATCCATAACAGCGCATGATTAAGACTATTATGGGTGTGTATGGCAGACAATTCCGCTAATTTTACTTTGCAGAGCTGAATTTTTTGTTCTGCAATGAGCGGGTGATTGGTAAGCTTGCTGAGTTGTTCTTCTATGCAAGGTGCATAAATCAAATATACTTTTCTGGATAAGCTCATGGCTGAAGCCCGCAGTAGTTTTGTAGGAGGAGCCTATGGCAGCGAATTGAATAGGTCGCGGCCATAGGCTCCTCCTACGAAGAGGTGTCTATCTACTTTAAATTATCAGTGACATGCGGTTCAATCAATTGATACATTAATTGATGCATTTTGGGGTTACCTGCAATGAGATTCCCTGATTCTAAATATTGATCATTAAAAGACAAGTCGGTGACAACACCGCCCGCTTCTTTAACAATAAGAATACCAGCGGCAATATCCCAAGGTTTTAAATCGACTTCCCAGAAGCCATCTAAGCGCCCCATGGCTAAATAAGCTAAATCAATGGCTGCCGAACCAGTGCGGCGTATACCTGAAGTATTGGTGCAAACCGCTTTAAACATGCCCAGGTAAGCATCCAGATACTTTTGCTGTTGCACTTTAAAAGGGAAGCCAGTACCAATCAATGCGCCTGCAAGGCTTGCCTGTTTAGTGACTCGAATACGACGACTATTTAAGGTTGCACCTCCGCCTCTAGTCGCTGTAAAAAGTTCATCACGTAGCGGATCATAAATAACGCCAACTTCGAGGCGATTTTTATGTTTTAAGGCAATAGAAACTGCATAGTGTGGAAAGCCATGTAGAAAATTGGTGGTGCCATCTAAAGGGTCGATTATCCAAGTGTAATCATTGCCTTCATGTTGGCCACTTTCTTCGGCAAGAATAGCGTGCTCAGGAAAGGCGTTTTTGATAGTCTTGATGATTTCTTGTTCTGCCTGATAGTCAATTTCAGTCACAAAATCATGTTGCTCTTTGTTATCAACCTGAATATGGCTGACATGTTCAGATGCACGAAGAATGATGTCGCCCGCGTTTCTCGCAGCGCGGATAGCGATAGTGAGCATTGGATGCATAGCTAAATTTATAATGAGCGATTAGAAAACATTATAGGATAGCAAAAATTTTGTTATAGTGACCTTTTTTTATTAATAGGGTGAAATTGTGCTGGCAAATATCAGGATTGTATTAGTGGCAACAAGCCACCCAGGAAATATTGGGGCGGTTGCGAGGGCGATGAAAAACATGTGCATGAGTGATTTATATTTGGTTACCCCAAAAATATTTCCCAGTGCAGATGCGACATCCCGAGCATCAGGGGCAGATGATATTTTAGCCTCTGCGGTGCTGTGCGATACTTTAGAAGAAGCAATTGCCGATTGTGAAATTGTAATTGGTGCCAGTGCGCGCTCGCGCACTATTTCTGTGCCGGATGAGTCGCCACGAGTGTGTGCGGAAAGATTGGCAGTAGAGGCACAAGATAAAAAAATTGCGATTTTATTTGGCCGTGAAAATTCGGGTTTAAAAAACCACGAGCTAGACTTGTGCCAGACCTTATTAAGTATTCCGAGTAATGCTGCATACAGCTCATTAAATATCGCCGCTGCGGTGCAAGTGGTTTGTTATGAGTTATTGGTTGCTTCGGGGCAAACGGCAGTCAAGCCTAAAAAAAGGGAGGCACCTTTAGCAACGTCAGTACAAATGGAGTCATTCTTTGAGCATCTTTATCAGGCTCTAGATGAAATTGGCTTTATTAATCCAGAAAAATCGACTTCAATTATGCGGCGCTTAAGACGCGTATACCATCGGGCGACGCTTGATACTAAAGAATTAGATATTTTGCGCGGTATTTTAAAAAAATCCACTGCCGTATTGCATAAAAAATATGATTGATACTATTAAAGAAGATATTGCTTGTGTGTTTGAGCGTGATCCAGCCGCTCAAACAATATGGGAAGTTATTTTTGTGTATCCAGGATTTCATGCAATCTTATTGCATAGAATAGGGCATAGCCTATGGGTTAAAGGCTTTAAGTTTATTGCGCGTGTTATTGCGCATGTGGCTCGCTGGCTGACAGGGATAGAAATTCATCCAGGAGCGGTGATTGGTCGCCGTTTTTTTATCGATCATGGTATGGGGGTAGTGGTCGGTGAAACGACCATTATTGGAGATGACTGTACTTTATATCATGGTGTCACCCTTGGTGGGACGAGTTGGAATAAAGGCAAGCGCCACCCGACTTTGAAAAATGGTGTGGTGGTGGGCGCCGGTGCTAAAATATTGGGGCCAATAGAAATAGGCAATAATGCGCGGGTGGGCTCTAATTCGGTTGTGTTAAAAGAAGTTGCTGCGGATGCAACGGTGGTGGGTATTCCTGGGCGAGTTGTGGGTGCACAAGATAAGTCAAATACCGAGCGTCATAAGATTGCCGATAAGATGGGCTTTGATGCCTATGGAACGACTGCTGACTCGCCTGACCCAGTGGCTTATGCGATTAATCATATGTTGGATCATATCCAGCAAATGGATAAACAAATGTTGGTGATGAAGCAGGCAATGAAAAAGGCGGGGATCAAATGCCAGCATCAAGATTTATCAGAGCTGGATAATTGTGAGTTAGATAAGTAGTTTGCTTGGGTGGAAATTTCCAAGAAAAATAAATTAAAATAATTGTATTTTCAGTCTGTTATAATACCTGAGTATTTTAGTAGGTTAATTTTCTGATAATACTTGACTATTTTAGTGGGTTAAGTATATTATAAAACCTATACACTTATTTTTTTTGGGAGTTTTACTGTGAGATTAACCACAAAAGGCCGTTATGCAGTCACCGCGATGTTGGATTTAGCATTTCATAGCTGTATAAAACCAGTTACGTTAACCGACATTGCAACACGCCAAACTATTTCACTTTCTTATTTGGAGCAATTATTTTCACGTCTACGTCGTGCGGGAATGGTTATTGGAGTAAGAGGTCCGGGTGGTGGGTATAAATTAAGCAAAGAAGCTGCTGAAATTAGTATTGCTGAAATTATTCTTGCAGTTGATGAGCAAGTGGATTTAACTAATTGTGAGAAAAAAGGCAATTGTGCGAATGGCCAACCTTGCATGACTCATGATTTATGGATGGGCTTAAGTGAAACGGTTAGTGCTTATTTAGAAGGTATCTCCTTAGGACAGTTATTAGGTAACGCTGATATAGATTCTGAGTCAACAGGCGACCAGCCTAGTGTTGAACACCCAGTTGTTCATTTTCAAGATGCTAGCACTATTGGTATGGCGATTAAATAAATCCTCATCCCTTATTATGTTTTCACAATCGCAGGGTGGGTTAGAATGCAGTGGCTAGTAGAGTCGTGCCATGCAACCCATCACACGGTATGCTGATTTAAGTATAGTTTTGCATTGATGACTTGCATTCAGTTGTCATGCTTCCCCAAACCCCTCCCTCAAGAGATAATCAAAAATGATCTATTTTGATCATAATGCCACTACGCCTTTGGATGACAGAGTGTTGCAGGCAATGTTACCTTTTCTAGGTAATCTTTATGGTAACCCTTCTAGTCTTTATAAAATAGCACGTATTTCACGTAGTGCCATTGAACTTGCTCGTGAACAAGTGGCGCAATTAGTGAATGCTCGACCAGAGCAAGTTATATTTACTAGTGGTGGAACTGAAGCTAATAATCTCGCCTTAAAAGGTGTGCGGCAACAAGCAAGGCTATTAACTTCGGTATTAGAGCATCCCTCGATATTAGAATCAGCGCAGCTTGAGTTAGTTGCTGCTGATGCACAAGGCTATATTGATCAGCAAGCACTTGCATTAATGAGCGAACAATTTGATTTAGCATCATTTATGTTGGTTAATAATGAAACGGGTGTTATCCAAGAAATCGCTACTTTAGCAGGATTGATGCAAGCGCGTGGTACTTTGGTGCATACTGATGCGGTACAAGCTATTGGTAAAATTCCTGTTGATTTTCAAGCCTTAGGTGTGGATGCAATGTCCTTATCTGGGCATAAAATTTATGGGCCCAAAGGCAGTGGTGCTTTAATTGCTAAGTCAGAATATATTCAAAACCCTTTATTAACAGGGGGTGGTCAAGAATCAAACTACCGTTCAGGTACTGAAAATGTCGCGGCCATTGTTGGTTTTGGTAAAGCAGCCGAGCTTGCTAATGCTGAACTAGAGCAACGTCAGCAACATTGTTTGCAATTAAGAGCCTATTTAGAGCAGCAGTTAAATACTTTACCCAATGTCAGTATCTTTGCCGAACACAGTGAGCGGGTTGCCAATACCGTACAGTTTGGTGTACAAAATTGCGTAGGTGAAATGTTATTGATGCAATTAGATAAATTTAATATCGCGGTTTCCAGTGGCTCTGCCTGCGCTAGTGAAGCCGAGTCAGGTAGTTATGTATTGGCTGCCATGGGCGTTGCCGATGATCTGGCGTTATCCGCTGTACGCATTAGTTTTGGTCAAGATAATAGCAAACAAGAAATAGATGTTTTTATACAGAAGTTGACTCAGGTTATAGGCTGAGTCTTTATTGGCTTAGTAAAATGCTTAATAGCTAATAAACTTATAATTGATGTTGGAGTTATGAGGAGGGTGAGTAACAGCGTATCTTTGATTTTTTGCTGGAAGAAAAATAGCTGTATTGATTAGCAAGATTTGGCTCGATCAGCTATTTTTATGGGATTTAACGGTGATGTCGTGATATTTTCTACGGTGTGTGTAACAATGGATCTATTAGTAAAAAATTAATGTAGAAGGTAATGATATGGCAGTTGTATTAACTGAAAGTGCTGCAAAGCAGATTCAAAAACAGATTGAAAAGCGCGGGCATGGCTTAGGATTGAAATTAGGGATGAAAGCCTCTGGCTGTTCCGGTTTTGCCTATACGATTGAGTATGCGGATGAATTACAAGGCAGCGAGGCTGTGTTTGAAACATTTGGCGTGAAAGTAGTGGTTGCGGATGAAAATATTGCAGCTCTTGATGGTCTGGTGCTTGATTATGCAAAAGAAGGTATTAACGAAGCTTTTAAATTTAATAACCCAAATGTAAAAGGGACCTGTGGTTGTGGCGAAAGCTTTTCCGTCTAACAGAATGATTGCTATGGTTGTGACCTTCTAAATTCGCGACCATAGCCGCTCCTACCTTCTTTAAGTATGGAAAAAAAACCTAAAATTCTAATTATCGATGACGAGCGTTTTTATATTAATGTACTCGTTGAGCTGTTAAAAGATGATTATCAATTATATATCGCTAAAAGTGGTGAGCAGGCTTTAAGGCGGATTGCCGATAACCTGCCTGATTTGATCTTGCTGGATATTATGATGCCTGCAATGGATGGCTATCAAACCTGTCTGCAGCTTAAAGAATTACCGACTGCAGTTGATATTCCCGTTATTTTTTTGACGGGTAAAACTGACCAAGCTGCTGAAGCGAAGGCATTTGATTATGGAGCGGTCGATTTTATCAGCAAGCCGATTGTGTCATCTACGGTATTGGCGCGCATAAAAACTCACATAAGCCTAGTCCAGTCTCGGCATGCCTTAGAGCAACAAAACCACCTGCTAGAAGATAAAGTGCGCGAACGCACCCATGAAATTGAGCTGGTTCAAGATGCGGCTATTTATAGTTTGACCATGCTGGCTGAAGCGCGTGACCATGAAACGGGGGCGCACATTCAGCGTACCCAGTTATTTATCAAAGCGCTGGCAGAAGCTTTGCAATCGCACCCTAAATTTCAAGCTTTTCTGGATGATAAAACCATCCAGATGCTGTACAAATCTGCGCCACTACATGATATTGGTAAGATTGCTGTGCCTGATCGTATTTTGAAAAAACCAGGTAAATTGACTGACGAAGAAATGTTGGAAATGCAGAAGCATACTACTTATGGCGGGGATGCACTGAAGAATGCTGAAAAACGGGCAGGTAGCTCTTCTTTCTTACGTTTTGCGCGTGAAATTGCTTACTCTCATCAAGAGAAATGGGACGGTAGCGGCTACCCTGACGGCTTACAAGGTGAGCAAATTCCTATTAGCGCACGCTTGATGGCGATAGCAGATGTGTATGATGCATTAGTGAATGAGCGTGTTTACAAACCTGCCTTTAGTCATCAGGATGCGGTCACTTATATTGAACAGCAAAAAGGGCTGCATTTTGATCCTGATATGGTCACAGCCTTCTTACAAATAGCCCCTGAATTTATAAAGATTACTCAACTTTGTAATGCCGATTTACCTGATTAACCCAATATGATATTGATGGATTTAAGGAAGTATACGTGTATACAGTATTTTTGCTTATTGATAATACTCTTGTCTTCAAGTGTTTTAGTCGCTAAAACATTAGTCCCCTTAAATTTAACAGTAGCGGAGCAGCAGTGGTTGCAGCAGCACCCGATTATCAGAGTAGGCGTTGATCAAAATTGGCCGCCATTTGACTATGTTGATAGTGCAAAACAGCATAAAGGTATTGCTTCCGATTATCTTAAAATCTTAGCGCAAAGTTTAGGTATCCAGTTTGAAATAACGGCGGATATTTGGAAAAATGTTTTACAAGGTGTTAAAACAGGGCAGTTAGATATGTTGGCCTGTGCATCAAATACGGCCGAACGTCGGCAATATCTCAATTTTACTCGCCCTTATATAGAAATTGACACCGTTTTTGTTAGCCGCATTGATAGGGAACCTATTAATTCATTGGCAGACTTGTCGGGTAAAATAGTAGCGTTGCCTAAAGGCACTTATATACACGGACTGTTAAAAAATAAAGCGCAAACGGCACCCTTTAAGTTTGTACAATCTAACCAAGAGGCTTTACAGGCAGTTTCCTTAGGTGAAGCAGATGCTTATGTCGGTAACTTGGCAGTAGTCAGTTACTTTATGGAACAAGATTTATTAACCAACCTTAGGGTTGATAATCGATTGTATGCTGAAAAATCAAAGCTGGCATTAGCGATACGTAAGGACTGGAATATTTTTCATAGTATTATGCAAAAAGGCTTAGCGGCTATTTCTAGTGAGCAACACAAGGAAATTAAACGTCAATGGGTTGATTTTGGCAATAAGATAATTAACTCTCCAACGTTAAAATTAACCTTGGCTGAGGTGGAATGGTTACAACAGCATCAATCGATGCAGATTGGAGTTGATACTGGTTGGGCTCCCATTGAATATCTTGACCCGCAGACGCAGGCTTATTTGGGAATTGCTTCGGAGTATGTTGCCTACCTAGAGAAAATACTGGCTATCACTACTGATTTTAATCCAGATCTGAGTTGGAAACAGGTACTTGAACAAATTCAGGCGAAGCAGATAGATTTTTTACCAGCAGTTTCTAAAACGCCTGAACGCGAGCGTTATCTCAATTTTACTCGGCCTTATCTAAAGTTTCCATATGTTATCTTCACGCGCAATGATGCACCGATAATGACTGGGATTATGGATTTGATCGATAAAAAAATAGTGGTGGAAAGGCATTATGCCAATCATGAAATTCTGCAAGCTAATTATCCTGAACTTGAATTAGTGGTAGTAGAGAATACTAGGCAAGCATTGGAGGTATTATCCTTGGGGCAGGCTGATGCTTATATGGGCAACTTGGCAACAGCCAGTCATATTCTATTGCAAGAAGGCATTATGAATATAAAGGTCGCTGCACCGACCCCTTATACTAATTATTTGGCCTTTGCAGTACGTAAAGACTGGCCAGAATTGGTGGGAATTATCCAAAAAGCACTGGATACTTTGACTCCTAAACAAATCAATGCCTTTAAAAAGAAATGGTTTGCGATTCGTTATGAGCATAGTACCGATTATTCTTTAGTTTGGCAGGTGCTAGCGGTGACCATGAGTGTGCTGGCTCTTTTTGTGCTCTGGTTATTGCAAGTGCGTAGGCAAAAAGAAGCCCTTAGGTTGAGTGGTGAGCGTTTTGAATTTGCTATGAATGCGTCTCAAGAAGGTTTGTGGGATTGGAATATCAAAAATAACAGTGTTTATTTTAGTCCTGGCTATGCGGCTATGTTGGGCTACCAAGAAAATGAGCTTGAAGGACTGCATCAAGCATGGGAAAAATTATTGCATCCTGATGATAAAAATCAGGCCATTAAGGTGTTGGCGCGCGCTATTTCGAGTTGCGCTAAACAATATCAGCATGAGTTTAGGTTACAGCATAAATTAGGGCATTATATTGATGTGAATTCGATTGGCTCAATCGTTGCTGTTGATACTGAAGGCAAAGCAATTCGAGCAGTGGGTACCCAGCAGAATATTACCGAACGTAAGAAAATTCAAACAGCGTTGGAGCAGCAGAAGTTTGCTTTGGATGCGGCTGCTATTGTCACCATGAGTGATGTTGAGGGTAATATTACTTATGTGAATGATAATTTTTGTCGTATTACTGGCTATACTCGTGCGGAGGTTATTGGCAGTAATCATCATATTCTAAATTCAGGTGTACATTCTGATACATTTTGGGGTGAGATGTTTGCACAGGCTTCGCAAGGTATACCATGGCGTGGTGAGATTTGTAACCAAGCAAAAGATGGATCATTGTATTGGGTTGATAGCACCATTTTGGGTTTATTTAATAGCCAAGGTGAGCTAGAGCAATATATTGCTATTCGTTCGGATATTACTGAGCGTAAACAAGCCGAGCATCAATTGATGGATAGAGAACAGCAATTTAGTTCTTTAATTCATAATATTCCCAGTACCTTCTATCAGTACCAATACGAATTTACCGATAACTGGAGCATTTCATTTATTAGTGATGCCATCGAATCCATTAGTGGCTATCAAGCTGAAGACTTTACCTATAGAGGTAAAACACTGACCCAGCTAACCTTTCCATCCGATAAACACAAGGTGACAGAGAGTATTGGCAAAGCGATTGTTAAGCATCAGCCTTATGCAATAGAGTATCGGATTGTACATAAAGATCAGTCGATACGTTGGATACATGAGAAAGGCATTGCCCTATATGATGATGAACAGCAGCCTTTATATTTACAAGGGGCTATTTTTGATATTACCGAAAATAAGCAAGTAGAAATAGAGCTGGCAAAAGCGAAACAACTTGCTGAGCGTGCCAGCCAATTTAAAAGTGAATTTTTATCCAATATGAGCCATGAAATTCGCACGCCGATGAATGCTATTATTGGCTTAGGCTATTTGGCGTTAAAAACGGATTTGAATACCCAGCAGCAAGATTATATTCATAAAATTCAAAATGCCAGTCACTCATTATTAACGATTATTAATGATATTTTGGATTTTTCTAAAATAGAAGCGGATAAGTTAAACCTTGAGTCAGTCAGTTTTCAGTTGGATGGCGTTTTTGAAGGTCTTGCCGATTTATTCCGTTTTGCCAGTGAGGCAAAAAATATTGAAATTACTTTGGATATTGACTCTGCAGTACCGACAACATTGATTGGTGACCCGACACGCTTGGCGCAAATTTTGAATAATTTGTGCAGCAATGCATTGAAGTTTACTGAACAGGGGCATATTCAAGTATCTGTTGAGCCAGTCGATTTGACGGAAAATAAAGCGATATTAAAGTTTGTGGTGGCAGATACGGGCTGTGGTATTCCCGAGCACCAACAAAGTAGCTTGTTTGATTCATTCTCACAAGTGGATACTTCAACGACACGCTTACATGGGGGCACAGGTTTGGGCTTAGCCATTTGCAAAAAACTGGTGACCATGATGAATGGCATGCTGGGTGTTGATAGTGATTTAGGGCATGGTAGCAGCTTTTTCTTTTTTGCTGAATTTGGTTTAGGTGCTCAGCAAAAAAATCCTCGATTACTGCCACAACCTGACTTGCGCGGATTACGAGTATTGGTTGTAGATGACAATGAAACTGCACGTAAAGTACTACGTGACCAGTTGGCTTCGTTGTCATTTAAGGTGACCACTGTTGCTAGTGCTACCGATGCTTATGTGACTTTAAAAACAGCTGAAAAAAACTTTGACCTGATTTTGATGGATTGGTCGATGCCGGATACCAATGGATTGGATGCGGTTCGCCATATTCAGCAGAAAATTCAAATTAGCAAAACACCTGCGATCATCATGGTGACTGCCTATGCATTGGATGAGGTGGTTAAGGAAGCAGAAAAAATTGGTTTAGATGGCTTTATTGTTAAGCCTGTTACGCCTTCAACTTTATTTGACGGCATTATTAAAGCACTAAAACCTGTTACCACTATCAATACCACTCACAGCAATGCAGTTGTACATAGTTTATCGGGAACAGTACTATTAGTTGAAGATAACCGTATTAATCAGCAGGTTGCTGAGGAGCTACTAAAATCGTTTGGCTTACAGGTTGAGGTCGCTGTCAATGGTTTGGATGCAGTGAATAAAGTAACCCAGCTAGCCAATAAGCTTGATTTAGTCTTAATGGATATTCAAATGCCGGAAATGGATGGCATACAAGCGACTGAGAAAATTCGTAAAAATCCTATGTTTGCTGATTTGCCGATTATTGCCATGACTGCACATGCAATGGTAGGAGATAAAGAAAAATCACTTAAAGCGGGTATGAATGAGCATATTACCAAACCTATAGATCCAGACGAATTATATAATACTTTAGCGCGTTGGTTGCGGCCTGCCTTAGCAAATGTAACAGAAAGTCGGCCTCAGCAGGATAGGATTGACTTAGTAGTCTTGCCTGATTATTCTGAGAATTTGGATGTAGATTGGGGGCTGCAACGTATTGGGGGTAACCGCAAGCTGTTTAGTAAATTATTACATGAGTTTTATCAGGATCATCAAGCAGATATGCAGTTAATTGAGGGGGAGATGGCAGAGCAGCGTACGCAAGAGGTGCAACATATTGTGCATACCATTAAGGGGGTTGCAGGGAATATCGGAGCGCGTAAATTACAACAGAGCTGTACTCAACTTGAGCAAGCCTTGTTAACAGGAGAGCAAATCAGCAATGACTTGTTCTTATTTAAGCAGAGTTTTAAACAGTTATTTACGCAATTGCAGCAGTTTGCTAGTTTACTTGCGCCAATAAATAAAGATATTGTAGCGTTAGATAGCATTACTGCTGACTATGTTTCATCAGAGGAGCTTGCAGGGGCAACCGCTCTATTAGCACAATTATTACAGGATGGAGATGCGGTAGCTTTAGATGAATTAAGTAAAGTAAAGCAACAGTTGCCGGCAAGCAGTCATATAGAGATACAAAGTTTACAGCAAGCCATCGAAAATTTTGATTTTGATTTAGCTATTACCCTGTTAAAAAAAATAACAGATCCTACTGTGAGAGATCATGATGCTTAACAAATTATTTAGCGCTATTTTGTATATTGTAATGGCGGCTTTATGGTTATGGAGTGCACTTGCTTTATATTTTTATGATTTGCATGCGCCGGCAAAAGAGCTGCTAGCGATTGCTTTTGCAATCTTGGTGCCTGGCATTTTATTTTTTGCTAAGCGGCCCTATGGAATTGTGGTGGTATTGGCTTTATATCTTGGGGTGATTGGTTTATGGGGGCAAAAGCAAGCAAGTTTAGACAAAGATTGGCAAACCAGTGTTGCTAGGTTACCGCATGTGGTTCGGGAAGGTTCGAACCTTACTGTTTATGACATTCGTAACTTTGATTATCAAACAGACACGCAGTTTACGCCCCATTATTATAATAAACGCTTCGATCTTGAACAGTTAAATGAAGTGAATTATATTTTATCGTATTGGGATGGTAATTTAGCAGTTGCACATACCATGTTGAGTTTTGGCTTTATGAATGGCGATCATTTAGTGGTGTCATTAGAAACGCGTTTAGCCAAGAATCAGCCACAAAGTGGTCTCAATGGTTTATTTAAGCAATATGAAGCCATTTATATCTTAGCAGATGAGGCTGATATTTTGCGCCTGCGCACTAATTATCGTAAAGAACAAGTATTTGTTTACCCGCTTAATTTAACAGTTGCTGTTCGTAAGGCGATTTTAGAGCGCATTGTTGAGCGTGTTAACCAGCTATATCAGCAACCTGAATTTTATAATACTCTAACCCATAATTGTTTTACTGGTTTGCAGTCAGACCTGCGTAGTATTAGTCATCCTGATAAGAGAGTTCTGTTTGATTATCGGTGGTTTTTGAATGGTTATTCTGATGAGATGATTTATGAAAATGGAAAAATGTTAACTGACTTGAGTTTTGTTGAAGCCAAGCAGTTTTTTCATATTAACCAATATACGGAAAAATCTACTCCAGATAATTTTTCTCAGCTTATTCGCCCTTAAACGAGAATTATCGTGTTATAGCTAAAGAATGTTTTTCTCGTTTAATTTTTTGTTTTTAGCTGTTAATGAGTTGAGAAAAACTCCGCAATGATGTCCCAAAAAAAGGGAGGGAAGAAAGGCTTA
>CAZXJK010000044.1:0-14301 GCA_964640895.1 uncultured Methylomonas sp. | reverse complement strand
GAGGAGTTTACCTTATTATTTTATCTCAGCAAGCGCGGAGGGCGGGTTGCACCCGTTCAGTAATGCCTAAAGGCTTATTTGTTTGTGCCATGCTTATTTCCTATGACTTTTTTGCGTAGTTGCTGTTAACTTTAGCTTTAAATAACAGTTGCTAAGGTGTATGCAAACAGATTATTTATGTTTAGATCTATGTTGATGAACTGCGCCTGTGATGGCGGCAGTGACAGCAGGAGTGACTGCATTCGTCGGGGGGAGGGGCTACTTTAGATGCGGGACTTGCTGGTGCTTCTTCTGGAAAATAGGTAGCCACACAATAAGCCATTAACTTTACTGCACCAAATCCGAAGTATTGCACAACTTTCTAGTCGCTTAATGTGTTACGATTTTTGTGCCAATGTCAAGAATAACAATTAAGCAATAAGAAATTATTGTTATTTTTGATCACAATAAAATATTGCCCTTGGTATATAATATAAAGTGAATTAAGTACAAAAATATTTTGCTGGCAACTTAACGTTAACAACAAATAATTAAAGGAATAAGCAGGAAATAGTAAAGCTCCCTTTGTAGAATGGACTGCGTTAACAACTTGAAAAATCACTTAACGAACCCAATATTATTGATGTGTGCCTTCTTGAACTCATACGAGTCATGCACTCTCAATAAAAACTTAGCTTCTACACTCCGATCATTACCTCAAGTTATTTCCTGAATACTATTAGCTCGCTCACCTCTGGTTAACTATGATATCGACTATAATTACGGCCGCCCTTTTTATGATTGCTCTTGGGGCAACTCTCGCGATCATACTCGCGATTGCCAATAAAAAATTATTTGTCTACGAAGATCCGCGTATTGCTGAAGTAGATGATATGTTGCCGCAAGCACAGTGTGGTGCATGCGGTACCCCTGGATGCAGACCTTTTGCGGAAGCCTTAATTGAAGGCACTAAAAGCCCAGCAGAATGTACCGTCAATACCCCTGAAGGTAATGCAGATATTGCCTTATATCTTGGTGTCGGCATGGGCGACCATGATAAAGTCGTCGCTCGTCTTGCATGTGCAGGTGGCACGCATGTGGCTTATACTCGCGCAAAATACGAAGGCCTAAAATCTTGCCAAGCGGCTTCAGTCGTCTCTGGTGGCGGCAAAGGCTGCAGTTGGGGCTGTTTAGGTTTGGCTGATTGTGCCGATGTCTGCGATTTTGATGCCATTTATATGAATCAACATGGCTTACCGATAGTTATCGAAGACAAATGCACCGCCTGCAATGACTGCATTGTTGTCTGCCCGAAAGACTTATTCTCACTTATGCCTGTCAGCCAAAAACTATACGTTGCTTGCAAAAGTTTAGATGAAGGCGATACCGCCGAGCAAGAGTGTGAAGTTGCCTGTACTGCGTGTGAAAAATGCGTGGTTGATGCCCCAAAAGGTCTTATTAGCATAAAAGATAATTTAGCCGTTATCGACTACAAACAATATACAGATTTTGAAATTGACCGTACCCCTATTGAGCGTTGCCCAACCGGAGCCATCGTTTGGCTAGACAATAAACTTGGCTCAACCTATGCCAGTAAAGGTAAAGAAGGCGCAAAGCCACACCGCGAACAAGCACTCCCCTTAGGCTAACAATTTTTTTAAATAATGCTATTGTCCCCTAATATCATTATTAATTATTCCATTATTACGACTGCAGCACCCCATTTTTAGAAGGAATCCAAATGGCACTTTTTGGTAAAAAGAAACAAGATAAAGAATTTAAATACCCAGGCATACGCATGGCAATGGATGGCAATACCGCAGTGGTTATGTGTGAGCGCGAAGCCAGTGATGCAGCTGGTGCATTCCCGATTACGCCATCAACCGAGATGGGCGAGCACTGGGCAGAAGAAAAAAGTAAAGGCCATATCAATATCTCAGACCGGCCGCTGATTTTTGTTGAGCCTGAGGGTGAACATGCCGCGGCAGCCATTACCGCGGGTATGTCAATGACAGGCTTACGGGCAACCAATTTTAGCTCATCGCAAGGCATTGCCTATATGCATGAATCACTTTATGCTGCGGTAGGCAAGCGCTTACCTTATGTCCTAAACATTGCTTGCCGCGCCATGACCAAAGCAACTTTAAACGTACATTGTGGGCATGATGATTATCACTGTATGGATGACACTGGTTTTATTCAGATTTTTGCGAAAAACAATCAAGAAGTTGCCGACTTAAATATTATTACCCGCAAAATTGCCGAGCTAAGTTTAAACCCAGCAGCAGTCGCCCAAGACGGCTTTTTAACGTCACATTTAATTGAAGCTCTACAATTGCCGGAACGTGAACTGATTGAAGATTTCTTAGGACTGCCGGACGACATTATTAACTGCCCAACCCCTGCACAACGCATTTTATATGGTGCAAACCGTCGCCGTATTCCGGCAGTCTGGGATGTTGACAAACCCATGATGTCAGGCGTGGTACAAAACCAAGATGCTTATATGCAATCAGTGGCTGGACAACGCCCTTATTTCTTCGATCATGTTGAAAATTTTACTGACGAATGCATGGATGAATGGTACGAACTCACTGGCAGACGCTACCATCGCATAGGTCAATACCGTTGTGATGATGCCGACTATTTAATTATTGCCCAAGGTAGTGTTATTCATACGGCCGAAGCCACTGCCGATTATTTACGTAAAACCCGCAATATTAAAGTGGGCGTGGTCAATATGACCGTATTCCGGCCATTCCCAGGTGCTTTAATCTCTGCCGTGGCTAAAGGCCGCAAAGGTATCACCGTGATGGAGCGTACCGACCAGCCTTTATCAGAAGATTTACCACTCATTTCTGAAATCCGGAATGCCATGGCGAAAGCCTTTGAAAATGGCCATTCTAAAGAAATCCCATTTCCTGAATATGCATCTTACAATAAGGTAACAGACACCTCACCGCTATACTCAGCCTGTTTTGGCTTAGGAAGTCGTGACTTACAGCCTGAAGGCATTATTGCAGCAATAGAAAACATGCTGCCTAAAGCAAAACATAAAAAATTCTTCTATCTTGGCATTGATTTCGTACGTAGTACCGCTTTTTCACCCAAACAAGAACTGCAACAACAAGCGGTAGTGGATGCCTATCCGGCAATCCGCGATCTAGCATTAAAAGGTTCCGAAAATCCCAACCTAATGCCGAAAAATGCATTAACAATACGCATGCATTCAGTGGGCGGCTGGGGAGCCATTACTACAGGTAAAAACTTGGCAATGACCTTGTTTGACTTGCTGGATTACAATATCAAAGCTAACCCAAAATATGGCTCGGAGAAAAAAGGCCAACCAACCACTTATTATTTATCAGCCTCACCAGACCCTATTCGCGTTACCTGTGAATATAAGAATGTTGATGTTGTTATTGCCCCTGATCCAAATGTTTTTACGCACTCCAACCCGTTAGCAGGTTTAAATAAAAATGGCGTGTTCATCATCCAAAGTGACCTAGAAACACACGAGGAAGTCTGGCGCACTTTCCCTAAAGCTTCGCAGCAATATATCGTCGATAAAAATATTAGAGTCGCTTATCTGGATGGCTTTAAAATTGCCCGAGAAGAAACTAGCCATCCTGATTTACAACTTCGTATGCAAGGCATTACCTTTCAGGGGGCTTTTTTTGAATCCACCGACTTAGCCGAAAATGCTGGCAAAACCAAGGATGAAATTTTAGATGCTATCCATGAAACCATTAAAACCAAGTTTGGCAGCAAAGGTGAACAGATTGTTGCCGATAACTTCCGCACCGTAAAACGCGGCTTTAGCGAGACCAAGCACCTGCCCGTCGAAGATATGACAGTGGGTGATGTGGCACCCTGGGCGAAAAAAGTCGAACACACAGCCCCCTTGATATTGCTACAAAAACCTGCCAATGATGATCCAATATCAGATATCCATCGCTTCTTTGAGCAAACAGGCAGCAACTATATTAATGGTCGCGGCAATGACAACCTTGCCGACCCCTTTATGGCATTGAGCATCATCCCTGCCGCCAGCGGTATTTACCGGGATATGACCCAAATTCGCTTTGAGCATCCAGTATGGATTCCTGAAAACTGTACTGCTTGTGGCGACTGTTATACCGTCTGCCCTGATAGCGCGATTCCTGGCTTAATTAACAGTGTTAATGAGGTTTTCGAAACCAATATTAAACGCATTGAAAAGACAGGTAAAGCGGTTAAACATTTACGTCGCGCCATCCGTAATGTCGAGAAAAGATACCATACGCTTACTGCCGACAAATCAGAGGGCACAGTACTGGATCCAATTTTTAATAAGTCTATCGGCGAAACGATTAAAGAGTACCCAGAAGCACAACAAGCCGAAGTCAGACAAGAATTTGACTGGTTTAAAGAAGCAATGGGCGACTTTAAATTTGCCATTACCAAACCTTATCATGATGCTGTTAATAAGCGCACCCCAAAAAATGGCGGGTTATTCTCGATCACCATCAATCCAATGGCCTGTAAAGGCTGTATGGAGTGTGTTGAGGTTTGTCCTGATGAAGCCCTAGAACCCACCAAACAAACCGAGACCAGCGTACAAACCCTGCGCAATGACTGGGAATACTGGAATGACCTGCCCACCTCTAATCCTAAATACAAACGTATTGATGATTTAGATGAAAAAATCGGCGCACTGACCACTATGCTACTAGACAAGCGCACCTATTCTTCTATGAACTGTGGTGATGGTGCTTGTTTGGGCTGTGGTGAAAAAACTATTATTCATTTATTCACTGGCACCGTAACCTCATTAATGCAGCCACGCGTTAAAAAACAAACGGCTAAAATCGAACAACTGATAACAGGTATGGAAAAACATATCCGGCTGAAATTATCCGAAAAACTGGATATTAGTGATATTGAAGCCATTGAAGCAGCGATTGAAGCCAATAAAAATGTTGATTTAACACTCACCAAGTTAAGCAGTGCCTTAAGCGAAGGTAAGGCAACCAACCCAATCGACTCCAAATGGCTAAAATGGGCATCACAAATTGTCGCCAAATTAAAGCATTTGAAATGGCAATACCAGCATGGCCCAACTGGCAATGGCCGTGTCGAAATGGGTATTACCAATAGCACTGGCTGTACTTCGGTCTGGGGGTCAACTTTTCCTTTTAACCCTTACCCATTCCCATGGGCAAATAACCTCTTTCAAGATGCACCGTCCTTAGCAATGGGGGTATTTGAAGGCCATATGGTTAAAATGTCGGAAGGCTTTAAAGCAGTCCGCATGGCTGAATTGGAAATTGCCAATAAATACGACAAAGAAGAGCAAGATCACTTCTTTAAATATTTTGACTGGCACCAGTTCAGCGAAGAAGAGTACCTACTCTGCCCACCTGTTGTAACGGTTGGTGGTGATGGTGCTATGTATGATATTGGCTTCCAAAACCTGTCACGTAGCATTATGTCAGGGATGCCGTTAAAGATATTGATTTTGGACACCCAAGTGTACTCCAGCACCGGCGGACAAGCCTGCACATCCGGCTTTATTGGTCAAGTCTCGGATATGGCACCTTACGGCAAAGAATGGAAAGGTAAGACTGAACGCCGTAAAGAAATGAGCCTAATTTCCATGGCACATCGTACGACTTACACTTTACAAAGTTCAATTGCACATCCAAACCATTTAATTGAAGGCTATATTGATGGCTTAAATTACCGTGGCCCAGCTATTTTTAATATTTATGCCGTTTGTCAACCTGAGCATGGTGTTGCCGATGATGCGGCCGATATGCAAAGTAAGTTGGCAGTGGAATCACGCGCTTATCCATTAATGACTTATGATCCACGTGAAGATGATACCTGGGAAAAAAGCATGTCTATTAAAGGCAACCCGGATGTCAATAAAGATTGGACCACTTATGAATTAAAATTTGTTGATGAATACGGCATTGAAGATACTATGTCGGTACCCTTAACTTTTGCCGACTGGGCGATGACCGAAGGCCGCTTCCAAAAACATTTTAAATTTGTACCGCCATCCCAATGGAATGATGACATGGTGCCGCTACATGAATTTATTGATTTAGACCATGATGAAATGGCTGAGAATATTGCTTATATCCATGCAGTACATCCTGAAACCAACACTCTGATTCGTGTCGTGATCGATCCTGAAATTGTGCACTCTACTATTGAAAGGCGTAATTTCTGGCGCACATTGAAAGGCCTTGCTGGTGTTGATAAACCAGTGGTTGATGTTGCTGCGATTGCCGCACAAGCAAAAGCAGAAGTGGCGGCCAGTATAGCCAGTAACCTAATGAGCTTAGCGGGTGGCGATGATCCTGCTGATGCCTTAGCAAAAGCATTAACTGCCGCACCAGCTGCCAATGCACCACAAGTGCCAGTGCCTACTGCTGCTACGCCTACTGCTACGCCAACTGCCACAGCAGCACCCGTAGTAGCCACAAGTCCTGCTCCAGCCGCAGGTGGGCATGAACCTGTTTGGATAGAAACACCTGACTGCACGACTTGCGATGAATGTGTCGAAATTGCACCCGCTATGTTCAAGTACAACGAAGAGAAAAAAGCCATTGTAATCGACCCGACTGCAGGAACTTTTGAAGATATTGTTAAATCAGCAGAGAAGTGTACTGCGGTCATTATTCACCCAGGTACACCATGGAACCCTAATGAAAAAAACTTGGAAAAACTGATTAAACGCGCGGAGAAATTTCAGTAATAACGCAAAAAAACTAAAATGTAATTTTAGATAGTGCCAGTGAGAAATTAATAATGCCCAAATTTTATATCATCCTTGGGCATTCTTGATTTTCTCACCCCAATATAGACTTCACACATACAGGTGCCAATATTTAACACGCTAATTTTTATCGAAAAACAGCACACTGAAAATAGGTGCGGCACAACGGCCAACTAAAACTCAGGCGTTAGAAACCCATAGCTATTTTCAGTGCGTCACACCATGCCGCTTGAGAACTCTAAACAGCGTTAGCCACAAGATATAAATATCTTTGCTCAGTGACTGCATTTGCAGGTATTCAGTATCTAATTGAACTTTTTTCGGGATAGGCAACTCATCACGGCCATTGATTTGCGCCCAACCTGTTAAGCCTGGGAGTAATTTATGTACGCCATATTCGGTACGTAAACTCACCAGATCATCTTGATTAAACAACGCGGGGCGCGGACCAACAAAACTCATATCTCCTTTTAAGATGCTCCATAACTGCGGCAATTCATCCAAACTGCTCTTGCGGATAAAATCACCAACTGGCGTTAGCATACTTTTAGGGTTGGTCAGTAAATGCGTCGCCACTTCAGGCGTATCAATTTTCATGCTTCTAAATTTAGGCATGCTAAATAAATGATTATTTTTACCAACCCGGTCAGACCAATATAAAACAGCCCCTGGTGAAGTAAGCTTTACGAGCAATGCAGTAATACATAAAGGAATAATAAATAGCATTACTGCAACCAACACTAACACCAGATCAAAAAACCTTTTCATTTTATTTCCTACGCCTGTATTTCTAACACAACTGTGCAGCAAAAACCCTGCGTCATACTTTCAGGTATTATTAAACCCTCACTCCTTAAAGAGTACTACCTAATAATTTAGTGCGACAAAGTCCTTAATAAATTGGCATAGTCTTCATCCACCTTATAATCACTTGCACGCAATGACTTGATACGCTTACAAGCATTAATTACTGTAGTGTGATCACGCCCATTAAAAGCATCACCAATTTCAGGTAAACTGTGACTGGTTAATTCTCTAGCGAGTGCCATTGCCATTTGGCGTGGTCTGGTAATAGACTGCTTACGGCTTTTAGACAGCACATCAGCCACTCGAATTTTAAAGTATTCAGCGACTGTTTTTTGAATATTAGCAATACTGACCAATTTATCTTGTAATGAAATTAAATCGTGCAATGCTTCTTTCGCAAAGTCGATAGTAATTTCTTCACCCGTAAATTGCGCATTTGCCATCACTCGACGCAACGCCCCTTCTAAATCTCGCACATTCGAAGGAATACGTTTACCTATAAAAAAAGCAACTTCATGCGCTAATTCAACATTATTCAGTTGTGCTTTGTTTATGAGAATGGCCGCTCTCGTCTCTAAGTCTGGCGGCTCCACCGCAACAGGCAAGCCGGAACCAAAACGCGATTTTAAGCGGTCTTCCAAACCTTCAATTTCTTTTGGGTACTTATCACAAGTCAAAACGATCTGGTTACCTTTCTCTATTAAAGAGTTAAAGGTATGAAAAAACTCTTCTTGCGAACGCTCTTTACCTGCAAAAAATTGAATGTCATCCACAAATAACGCATCCAAGCCACGGTAGTAGTCTTTAAATTTTTCAATACTATTTTGCTGGAAAGATTTCACCATATCCTGTACAAACTTCTCCGAATGCAAATACACTATATTTGCATCAGGTTTTTTTGCCAGAATAGCATTACCAATAGCATGCATTAAATGCGTTTTTCCAAGCCCAGATGCGCCATAAATCAGCAAGGGGTTGTATGCCTCACCTAAATTTTCAGCAACTTGCAGCGATGCCGCTTTTGCCAATTGGTTAGACTTACCTTGCACAAAACTATCAAAGGTAAATGCCGTATTAATAAAATTAGGCGTTCTTTTTTTCTTCGGCGCAGGGTTAGAGATTGGCCCATTTTTAAAACGATTGGGAGCAACAGCCGACTTAATACTTTTTGTGCCGATCTCTATAACGACCGTATATTGGCCACTAGAAAACTCATACACTGCATCTTCAATTTTGCCGAGAAACTGCTCTCGCACATGTGAAATAATGAACTGGTTAGGTGCCAGCAATTTAATCACATCATTTTCTTCTTGTGCCTGTAACGGCCTGATCCATGTATTTAGATCATTAGCAGATACTTCATTTTCAAGACGGGATAAACAGGAATTCCAAATAGAGCTCATTCAATAACGGTATCAATAAAAATTAACAGGGAAATTCAACAGCCTCTATAAAAACGACTGTTAAATTGGGGGCACGTGAAGTACACTTCAGTTGATATAAATAATAGCATAAAAGCACTTAGAACCCCTTAATAATTATCTAAAAATGACGACAAAAGTACAATCAATCCTTATCACAGGCTGCTCTACAGGTATAGGCTACCGTGCAGCAATTCTTTTAAAAGAGCGCGGTTACCGAGTGCTGGCCTCAGCACGCAAAAAAGAAGATGTTGCTCGCTTGCACAGTGAGGGTTTTGAAGCCCTACAATTAGACCTAGCTGATAGCAATAGCATTCAGGCAGCAGTGCGCCAAGTCAACATCATGACAGAGGGTAAGCTAGACGGCCTCTTTAATAATGGAGCTTTTGGCCAACCTGGCGCAGTCGAAGATTTAACGCGCGAGGTCTTACGCTATCAATTTGAAACCAACCTTTTTGGTACCCATGAATTAACCAATTTAATTATTCCATTAATGCGGAAACAAGGAGGTGGCCGCATTATGTACAACAGTTCTATTCTTGGTTTTGTTGCCCTTAAGTATAGAGGCGCTTATAACGCCAGCAAATATGCGCTTGAAGGCCTAGTTGATACTTTACGCTTGGAGCTACATGGCACCAATATTCACCTTTCCCTTATCGAGCCAGGCCCGATTACCAGTGATTTCAGAAAAAATGCCTTTGCGTTATATCAAAAAAACATAAACCCTGAAATAAGCGCACATAAAGCAACCTATCTGGCGATGGAAGAACGCCTACAAATGGAAGGCCCTGCTGCTCCTTTTACTCTCCCTGAGGATGCCGTGGTAGAAAAAGTCATTCATGCCATGGAGTCTAAAAAACCTAAAGTCCGCTACTACGTAACATTCCCGACTTATTTATTTGCTTATTTAAAACGCGTATTACCTGCACGTTGGTTGGACTATTTATTGCGCAATGTACAATAAATTAAAGTCCTGAACTCAAATCATAAGTCATCACTTTATGACAGGCAAAAAAAATGCGTCTTAATTATCAGTTAAGTCGCATTCAAGGAGGAGGGTAAACTCTAGGTCTCAGTTTGGATTGGAGTGCATTTAAGAGTTGCCTATATCATATCGAACTTGATTGCAAATGGAAATGTGACAAATTGTCGCAGGCTAGTTTAGGTTAACTTTAATTGTTTACTTTATGAAATGCATCACATTTTTGGCTTACCTTTAACGGCCTATTTACTCAATCATTGCGTAAGTCATTGGTGAAGATTCAAATATAAATTTCATAATTCTGTAAGTGATTGTTGTTAATAACTCATATCACGCTCATTTCGGCAGAAAATGCGCTAGTTTTTTATGATTCATCATTCTATTGCAACACTGCTCATGCACTTCCCCCTACTTCTTAAACCGAACCACCTTATTAGCAGGATTCAAATTAATCTCATCAATAATAATCCCCGCACGCGCATTAATAATATAGCAAACCGCATCAGCAACATCACTGGCCAATAAATGCTGACTGGCTTGTTCGCCAGGGTGAAAATTGAGCTCATCGAAGAACTCTGTTTGTACCATACCTGGGTTAATTAACGACACTCGCACACTACTTTTTGCGCATTCATCGCGTAGCGCTTGGCTAAAACCACGTATGGCAAACTTACTAGCACAATAAATAGCCCCTTTGCGCGTACCATTTAAAGCCGCTTCTGAACCCATAAAAACTAAATCAGCCAAAGGCTTGCGCTTTAATGCGGGCAATAAACACTTGGCTAGTATGCTTTGGCTCATAAAATTAAGATTCATCAGCTCTTGTATTTGTGCAAAAGAGAACTCTTCCAGCCCTCCAAATTGACCTTTTCCCGCGCAAAAAATCACCGCGTCAATATTAGGAAACTGCTTGCTCAATTGTTTAATTTTATTAGGCAATTGCGCCAAATCACTTAAATCAAGCTCAAATGCAGTAAAATTTTGATGCTTATGCGTGAATTGAGTACAGTCTCTGGAAAGCCCTATCACCGTATGCCCTGCTTCTAGCAAAGCAACTGCACACGCCCGCCCTATGCCTGAGCTAGCCCCGCTAATTAATAGAGTACGCTTTACAGACTGCATGGAAAAAATTTCTCTTCAGGAATATAGTTTAATAGTTCTTGTGTGCAATACTGCATCATATCTGCTTCTAATTCTGCTTTATATGACATCATGCCTTGAGTAGATTCCAGCGGACTGGCAAATAATTTTTCCTCAGGGTATAGCTTATGAATTTTCTTAAAGTATTTATCCGGCAACCGAAATACACCTAGACTCACTGAATGCAACATATCAGGGTTAATTTTAGCAAATACCGTCTTAAATAAAGTTTGATAATGCGCTTGATAATCATCTTCATAAATAATCGGGTCAAAACGCAAACCAATCGGCCAGCCCTGTTGCTGTAATTTGACCAATGCATCTAAGCGTTTAAAAATTGAAGGGGCTTTATGCTCTAAGGCGCTGGCAATTTCATCGGGTGTAAAACTAAAGGCAACGATACAGCGTTCAAAAGGGGGATTATCTAATAAGTGACGTACTTGGGTACTTTTGGTACGTAGCTCCATCCAAGCATTGGGAATGTCACGAATAACAGGTAAGAACTCTTTGGCAAAATCGGTTACTGGCTCTAATGCCAAGCTATCACAGTCATAACCGGAAAAAAAATGTACTGGCTCATTGGCATTTTCAGCACAGATTTTTTGAATATCCGCAAAATAATCTTCGTAATTAACAAATAATACATAGTTGGCTGATTGATACATGCCTTGCAAAAAACAATAGCGGCAATCATACAAACAATTCAACATATGCGAAAAATAATAATTATGCTGCGCACCAATACCGTAATGCGGCGGTGCTTTTAACATAAAACCTTTATATTTTTCAGCTAAAATCAACGCGGGCTGCTGTTTTTGCAGACGGAAATTCTGCGCCTTAGGGTTAAAGACCTCGCCATAGCGGCCGCAAGTAATTTTTCTGGCCTTAGGAAATCGCGCACAAATATCCAATACACGTGGGTGCTGTAATATATTTTCTTCTATATATAGGGTTTCAATCATATGCAATGGCTAGTTAAGCAGTTTAATTAAACAATTTTGTAGCTGTGGATTTATCTTTACTGACATCTCATTAAGGAACACAAACCAATTCACGATTACTCCGCCTACCTATATGATAATGCGAAGTTACTTTATTTATAAGATAGAGAGCAGGTAAAATATCTTAAAGTAGCTGGCTATACGTCTGTGTTTCTAGCACAACTGTGCAGCCAAAATCCTGCGTCACACTTTCGGGCATTATTAAACCCTCGTCCCTAATAGCATCAGTTTAATTGAACTTTATTATACTTGGTAATGACCGAGGCTACCCCCAAATGCTTATAATCTAGTGGAATAGCAAGCTAGGCTGAAACCCTTTGCAACTGCACCATGCTTGCAAAACATATTATTAATAGAGGTTAAATTAATGAGTACAAATAAACCCATAAATGACAGTATTGATACTAATAAAGTCTTTGAAATCACTATTCGCATGACCATTATTTTCTTAATCGTCACCCTGTGTTTCAAAATCATCCAGCCGTTTATGCTACCTGTTATTTGGGGGATTATCATTGCTGTCGCACTTTTTCCGCTGTTTAACAAGTTCAACACATTACTGGGTGATCACATTAAATTGGCGGCAACAGTTTATGTCTTATTTGCGCTAAGCCTTTTAATTGTGCCATCAGTCATGCTTTCAGGTTCATTACTAGAAACCTCGTCGCATTTAATATCAGGCTTGAATAAAGGCTCATTCACTATTCCTCCTCCTAATTCAAGTGTTAATGATTGGCCGCTTATTGGAGAAAAAATTTATGAAATTTGGCAACAAGCAGCCAACAACTTAGGTGAAACGCTACAACAATATATCCCTGAAATGAAGACCGTCGCGGAAACCTTTCTGGCAGCAATAGCAGGTATTAGCGGCGGTATCTTACAGTTTATTTTTTCCATTATTCTATCGGGAGTCTTTTTAGCTAATACTGCTGGAATTTATGCTGCAACCCTAAAAATTACTGCACGCCTTACTGATCATGAACAAGGCTTACAGTTTACCAATCTGACCACCGCAACCATTCGCAGTGTTGCACAGGGTGTTCTAGGCGTGGCTTTTCTACAGGCAATCTTTGGCGGGGCTGGCATGTATATTATGGATGTACCTGGCTGGGGTTTGTGGACGATATGTATTTTAATTCTTGCCGTTGCTCAATTACCCCCGCTGTTAGTGTTATTGCCAGTTATTTTTTATGTATTTTCAGTAGCAGATACCACGCCTGCCATTATTTTCACCATTTGGAGTATTTTTGTGAGTGTTAGCGATGGCCTGTTAAAGCCTTTACTACTAGGCCGCGGCATGGCGACCCCAACCCTCATTATATTACTAGGTGCTATCGGCGGCATGATGTTTTTTGGTATTCTCGGTTTATTTATTGGTGCTATTTTTCTAGCATTAGGTTATGAATTATTTATGGCTTGGCTCAATAAAGACGACTAAAAAACACCCATTTACGACTATATTCAGATACAATTATTATTTTTTAAATCATAAAAGGACCTGTAACAATGCGACAATTATCACTCTTTACCATTATCCCTTTTCTTTTAGTATTATTAGCTGGGTGCGCACCTTATGCTAAAGACATCCGTGTTGAGACCGAACTAGACCCCAAAGCTAACATAAGCGCATATAAAAGTTATGCCTGGCTAGGTGACGTTAGCATATTGAATGACCCTAATGAAAAATGGCAGCCTTCAGGGCTGGATATTTCTAGTGAAATTAAATTTATGGTTGATCGTGAATTACGCGCTAGTGGCTTACACCTAAGTGATGACAAACCTGAATTAGCTGTCTCTTTTTTAGTGGGTGCTGATATGGAGTCAATGCAATTAAAGGCTGACCCTGATTCAAAACTGGAATCATTAAAAAATATTCCTGAAGCTGCTTTGGTGGTGATTTTAATTGATGTTGCTACTGAAAACGTTATTTGGATAGGCAAGGCAGAAGCTGAGGTACAAGAAGGTGCAGACCAAGAACTAGTACGTAAGCGTATTGATTATGCCATTACTAAAATGTTTAAAGAATTGAATGGTAAATCTTGGTTTTAACACCACTAACCTTTATTAAAATTATTCTTGTAGTCTGCTCAACATGCCTGAGCAGGCTTTAAAATCAACATTGTTAACCATACCACTCTTTTTGTCCTCTAAGGGAGCTGGAAATAAATAATCGTCCGATATTGGGTAGGATTTTTGTTTGTC
>CAZXJK010000043.1:0-14371 GCA_964640895.1 uncultured Methylomonas sp. | reverse complement strand
GAATTCAGGTGACAGGAGTCCCTGAATTTCGTGAGGTAGCATGGCGCGCCTGTTGAGTGGCGCAAGCCATTTGCTTTATACAAAATAAGCACAGACGTTAAAATAGGCATGGGTGTTAGTCGCCAGTCATCCGTCTCATGGCCGCCCAGCGCGCAGCAGCTGGTTAGCGTGCTATGAGACGGATGACTGGCGACGGATAGCGTGTAGTGTGTAGGCTGGGTTAGCTTTTTTTGCGATAGCAAAAAAACGTAACCCAGCATTCGGCCAAATGGGAGGTGGGGTATTTTTTAAATAGGCTGGGTTACGTTATTTCGCTATGCTCAATAAGCTAACCCAGCCTACATGCGTCTTGAGCGATAGCAAAAAAACGTAACCCAGCATTCGACCAAATAAACCATTTAAAAACTTATCACATTGAAAAATGTACAAATATGAGAACTTACCTTCGCACTAAATCAAAAGGCGGCATCTATTTTTTTACCGTCAACTTAGCTGAACGTCAGAATAATGATTTATTGATCGCTAACATTGAGCTTTTGCGTGAAGCTTTTCGTGTCACTAAACACCGGCACCCTTTCATTATTGATGCCTGCGTTATTTTACCTGAACATTTACATTGCATATGGCGATTACCTGAAGGTGATAATGATTTTTCAAACCGCTGGCAATTAATTAAAACCCATTTTTCAAAAAATATTACCTTAGACGAGCGTATTTCAAATAGCCGCAAACGAAAAAAAGAGCGAGGAATTTGGCAGCGTCGGTTTTGGGAGCACCTAATCAGAGATGAGCAAGACTATCAAAACCATGTTGACTATATTCACTACAATCCTGTCAAACATGGCTACGTTCAACAAACAATTGATTGGCGCTATTCATCATTTCATCTTTGGCTTAAACAAGGTGCTTATCCTGTGCACTGGGCTACTGATTTTGATATGAATTTAGAGTAAATGCTGGGTTACGTTATTTCGCTATGCTCAATCCGCATGTAGGCTGGGTTAGCTTTTTTTTGCGACAGCAAAAAAAACGTAACCCAGCATTCAGCCAAATGAACAGTATATGGAGCATTTTTTAAATAGGCTGGGTTACGTTATTTCGCTATGCTCAATAAGCTAACCCAGCCTACCCAGCTGAATGGGGGGATTGTTTTTTGCTTGCACGTATCCATTGTGCAGGCTTGCTTATTTGGGCATCGGTACGCCAGCTTAATACGATATCCTTTACTTTTTTATTGCCGGTAAACGCACTGTGGCTGGCAAATTCTATAAATTCCATTTTAATTTGCGTGTGGCGTTGCTGTTGTCTGAGCCATTCATTTAAAACACAGCCTAACCATAAAGCAGGCTCAATATCTTGCACATGTCGTTGTTGAAAACTGACCGCTGAAATGGCAGTGCCAGCTTGTTGCTCCAGTAAGACAAAATATTGTCTCAGCCATTTGCGGTACATGGGTAATTCCATCACTTGTATGGCGCGTTCAACCTGTTCGATTTTATTAATTTTATGCTTACGCTTTTTGGCCAGTAGGGTATCACTGTCTAGGCGCAGCTTTTTGGTAATGCTGACCAATTCATCGTTAATGCTATAGTCCAAGGTGTCGGCGGCAGCTGCTAATTGCAGTGGCTTGATCTGATTCCATTGCTCGGGAATGATTTCTTGCTCGGACCAGTCTTGGGTTTCATAAACAGGGTTTTGGCGTAAGAAAAAAGCAAAGCCTTGTACTAATTGGGCGCGTGCTTCAATTTGGCGCAGTTCAAACAAGAAGGTTTTTAACTTATCTAAAATATCTTGTAAGCGTTGTTGGTAAACAGGCAACAGCCGAATCAAGTGTTGTTCAATCAATTCGTACAGGGCAGGGTGTTCATCGACCATTTCCAATAGATACTCTGGCTGTAAGGCACTGATGGCATCAACGAGCCTTTCCACCCGCGAAATATAAAAAACGTTTTGTTTTTTCTTTTCCGTTAAAGTACGGACATTGGCAAAGCGGCTATTAATCAGCATTAATAAATAGCTGGTGTTTTCTTCTAAATTGTCTGATAAATCAAATACAAGGCGTTCGATTTCAGCACTGTAATTATCCCAATCAGCTACCCGGTTTTCATCCCAAGCATCTTGATACAAGAGAATTTGTTGTTCTAAGGTATCAACCCAACTGGCTAAATCGGTATCTAAACGGCGTAGGCGATCACTGCTTAAGGCGCTGTCAACAAACTGACCTAAACGCCCCGAAATACGATAGCCATCAACACTGTGTTTGACTAAAATCTTGAGCTGTTTTAATTGGTTCAGCGCACGGTGGTTTTTGTTGGTTTTATAAATCACACCTTGGTAATAGGCTTGCGCAATTAAATCACTGTGTGTTGCCAACGCTTTTAGTAGCCGGTCTAGCCCGAGTTCTTGGCTCAAAATAAGCTCGCTTGCTGAGTATCAGACTCTTCTTGCTCTATCGGGATTTCCTCATGTTCTTGAATAAACTGTAAGGATTGATAAAAATAATCCAGTTTGCCAGTCACTTGATAAATCAGGGTATCACGGTTGGCGAGTTGTAAATAGCCCCATTTATTTAAGGTGCTGAGCAGCTTTTCCAGGCGACCTTTAGTGGAATCTTCGCCGCTGGTAAAGTCTTTAAATTTGGCCAAGGCTTGCAGACGATCTGCTAGTGCTTGGTTGTTTTCCATGACCTGCAATAAATTGGATAAAGCCAAGGTATCTCCCGGAGATAAACTGGTATCTTGTTTTAAGCAAGCCATCATCATATCCAGCCATTCCACCACTGGATGTAATTCGAGACGGAACTGTTGGAAAGTCTTGCGTATATCAGCGCGGGCACTGCTGGTTATTTCTATATAGGCGGCGTAATAGGCGAGTTTATTTTGGGTGCTTGCCAGACGGTAATTTAATCTACGTAAATAGTCTTCGATTTGAAAATAATTTTCTTGATTTTGTAAATAAACAAAGCTGGCATCGTCACTGACTTCGCAGATAAAATCACCTTGTAATAATCGTTTTACCAGCGACTCAAACATCAGTTGGCTCCTCGTTTGTTGTTGTCGGTAATTCTACCTCATAAGTTAATGCTTCTAGGTTCGCCATATAATCTGTATCCACTTGCATTTCAATCAGTTCACGAAAACCATGTACTTGGTAGCGATTTTTAAACAGGCATAAGATTTCTGGGTCAGGGTCGGGAAAGGCGGAGAGCAGGGTGATGTTATTTTTAGTCAAAATATCAATTAATAGTTCGATATTGAGTTGATGTAGCTCTTTTAATTCATCCATCGGCCAGATAAAGCTGATTTCTTGGTCTTTACGAATCATATTGATCAAGGCAATAAAGAAGACACACAGAATTAAATATGACAGGCCATGACTAGAAATTTGGCGTAGTTCTTCGGCGCGGGTGGCTTTTTTGCTGCGGCCATTTTCGGTAACGATAATTTCCAGTTCCAAAAGGTTGACCAATTTCATTTCGATTTTATTTTTGCTTTGTAATTGATCGGCAACGCGACGCACAATCTCAGCAAAATCATCAGCAGGCAACTGTCCCTCAGTATTGCGGTTCCATTCATCGTAATGTTCGGTAAATTTAACAATTTGTTCCCAATAGCCTAAGGTTTTGACTTTTGAACTTAACCGACCTTGAATGCTTTCAATTTTTTCAAAGCGGATGTTTTGGTCGATATGGGAAGCCAAGCGTCTGGATAAGGAATCAATGCCACGGTCAAAGCGTTGTAACGCTTGTTGGTAATTGCGAATGGCACTGCCAAATGTTTGTGCCTGCATTACCAGCCAACGCCGGGTATCATCGGCACTTAAAGTAAACCATTCTTGCAAGGCGGGAACCCACTGCAAGTCATCACTATCCATACCCAATTCAGTATTAATTGCCGCATAGTAACTGTGTGGTCGGGTGTCTGGAATGGCTGATAAGACTCGTTTCAAATGGCGCACTAAATCGGCCAATTCCTTGCGCTGAGTTTTATGTTTGGCGCTGAGAATTTGGTAATGGCCTTGTAATAGTGGCAAGCGATGTGAACTATCAAAGCTGACGACATCGGGCACTTTTTTAGGGTAACTGCTTAAATCGTCCAGTACTTTTTTTAAGGTGGTAATTTCCTTATCGTATTTTTTGATACTGGTTTTCAGTTGCGTTAACTGCTCTTCTTGCGCAATGCGTTCTTGTTGATAGCGCGCTAATAGCATGTCGTATTGCTGTTGCTGCTGTTGTAATTCACTTTGATGGCTATTGATGGCCTTGTGCAAATCATCGTAACGTATCCAGTCGCTGTCTAGCCAGCGCTGGTATTGATGGACTATTTGCTCTGCATTTTCAGCCTCGCTTTGTTCGTTACTTAGGCTTTGTACTGTGCTCTCTAATGCCATTAAGGTGGCTGTATCGACTTTTCGCTCTTGCATGCTTTGCAGGCGTTGTTGTTTTAATTCGGCTAATTCATCGGCCTTTTGCGTGCTTAAGCGTGTGATGTCGCTATCAGCTTGGGTCTCTGCTTGCGTGGCTTGACTGTGGGCTTGTGCTATTTTTTCACTGAGTCTGTCTGCGATAGCTTCCGTATCAGTGGCAAGTTGTTGTTTTAATTTTGCTAACTGGGTGTTGTTGCTTTGGATTTGCGCATTAATGGTCATGCGTTGCTGCTGTAAATGCTCGGCACGTTCTTTTTTACTACGTACAATTTGTTGTTTTAGGGACTCCAGCTCTTCCTTTAAGGTCTCTAGTTGTTTACTGAGCTGGCCTTTGACTAAGGCCGCTTGCTTAACTTGTTTTTGCAGGCCAGTATCGGATTTGCTGAGCTGTTGCAATTCGCTGGCTAGCTCTTTTTCGGTGCTGCTAACTTGTTCGATTTGCTCTTGTAAATCTTGTGCTGTTTGTCTTAGTTTGCTTTCATCGACGGTATTATCCGCATCGACTTCTGTTAATTGCAGGGCAATACCATATAAGCCAGATTGTTCCGCTAATAGCTCTGGCTCCAGATCTTCGCGCAGTAATAATTCTGGTTTAATGACTTTGGCAATATGGGTACCCCAATCAGGTTTATATTCACGAAAGAAACCTAATAAGGTAGCTGCATCAGCATTGATTTGTAAGGCTAAGTGTTCTTGTTGTGCTAATAATTTCTGTTTATCTTCGGCGCGTTGGCGTTTTAATTGAAATATCCGCTCAACATCGGCCTTATGTGCCTGTACTGCTTCTTTTACAGTTTGTTCGTTGGCTTCTGCGGCTTGGTGCTGTAATAAAAAGCTAGCATGTAATTCTAGTTTTGTTTCCCGGTCTTCCAATAAAATAGGATCGGCTTGTACTTGCGCAACTTGGCTATTGATGGCACCGAGTTGTTCGCTTAGTTGTAGCGTCAGTTGCCGGTTTTGTTCCTGCTGTACTTCGCTAAGATCACGTAAGCTATCCTTACGCTCGTTAAACTCAGCGGTTGCTTGTGCTTGTTGCTCAGAAAATAGTTGTTTAGCTTGTTGCTTGGCTAAGGCAAAGTGGTGAATTTGGCTCTCGAAATACTGTTCTTTTTCAGCATGCAAGCGCCGGAATTCTGCTTCTATATCTTGCACGTCAGTCATTAGCTGCGCTAAGTTATCGCGCTCTGATTTCAGTGTGGTTTTGATCTGTTCTAAATTGGCATACAGCTGTTGTTTGTTGGCAATGGCTTGTGCATCCCAGTCCAAGCGTTCTTTTTCTAATAGCTTGCATTGTCGTTGTGCTTGCTCTAAATCGGCTTTGGTAGTGGCCAGTGCTGATTTTAATTGTAGCTCTTGTTCTTCCCAGTCTTTTTGCAGATTTTCTAATTGCTCGTAGCAAATTGATCCTGCTTGTTGTTGTGCTTGCAGGGTGTGTTCGCTTTGTTCCAATAGTTTGTTTAGCCGTGCTTGTAACTCGCCCAAGCCTTGTTCGGTTTGCAGTAACTCATTTTCGAGCTGGTTTAATAATTCAACTTTCGGCCTTTCCAGTTCGACTTGTTGGTAGGCTCGATATTCTTTATACCAGCTGTCCAAGGTTTCCATTTGTAGCTCTAGGGCAATGCTGTCGCGACTTTCATCTATACAATTGACCAACATTTCACGCAAATCGGCAAAATCGGTAGAGCGCATAAACATGCCAGTAATAATTTTTTCAATATCTTTTAAGCGTTTACCAGAACTGCCTTGGCAAAAGCTGTAACGCGCAATGAGTTGGCGCATTTCCTGACCTTTATTATGCGGCAGGTTTTGGATGATGGTACGGTAATCACTACAAGCGGTGACTTGGTTGCTGCATTGTATCTGCCGTTTAACCAAGTGCGCTTTTAAATTGCGACAAGATACCGGGTAATTATCGCCATCGGCATGTTGTTCAATAAAGTCATCAGGACTAAAGGCTTTATCAATAAAGCGATAACAAAGCCCTTCGTCATTAGGGGAGGCATAAATAGCCACCATGCAGACTTGCTCGACCCGTTGGTATTCAAAAATAATATAGGAAGATTCGCGTGGTAAATAGTGTTTGACAAAGCTATCGGTTACTCGACTTTTTGGCACTAAACGCCCTGGACGTTCACCATAAAATAACGGGATCAAACGTAATAGGGTGGTTTTGCCTGCTCCATTAACGCCATTTAAATTGGTATGGCCGTCTAAGCGTACTTCTTGTAGCTCGCCTTCCTTATATGAATCAATCAGAATTAGCCGGTTTAAAGAATACTTCATAGATTTGTGTAGATACTCACGGTATTTGGACGAGGATACTTTATAATACGTACATCACAATGGTGTACAAGCTGACTCGATAAATTAAGGAAATGTTTGATTTGGGTGCAGTGCTTTGGCCTATTTAATTTTTGTATCAGTGACAAGTAGCAGGGCACTGTTGTTATTTTAACATTTTCCGCAAATATTAGTGGTATGGGTGATGATATTATTGTTATATTTGGACAAAGAGTGCAGTATAATTATTTGATAATTTATAAATTGTACTAGAAAAGTATGCCTGAAATAATTATTTATACCAGTAACTTATGCCCTTATTGCACTATGGCAAAGCGCTTGTTGACTGCGAAGGGGGCGGTTTATACCGAGTTGAATGTTGATACCACACCTGGTTTGCGTGAGGAGATGGTGCAAAAAACTCGGCGGCGGACTGTGCCGCAAATTTATATTGGTGAGCAGCATATCGGTGGTTTTGATGAGTTACGTGCCTTGGATTTGAAAAAAGGTTTGGATCCGTTGCTGCAACATGATTGATAGGTGGGTAGGTTTAGGCCATTCCTATTTTATATTCTTATCGTTGCTGCAGTTTATTTGTGTTGCAATATTAAAGGAAAATTGATGTATACAATACGCTTATTTATTCTTTTATTGTTAGTTGCGTTTAATGTTCGAGCAGAACCTAATGCGCCTGTACTACAGGTCAATACTGAAGGTTTGCAACTTAGATTGAACTGGTCAATCGTAGAGGGCGCTATAGGGTATCGCTTGTTTTATACGACTTACCCGATTCAAGGGCTAGATGCTATTCTGGACATTGATATGCAGACTACAACTGAGCTTGAGTTTGAGCTTCCGCAGGGAGTGGCTGCTTATGTGGCGATACAAGCTTATGATGCGAGCTATCAGCATAGTGATTATTCTAATATTGCCTTTTTTCAAATACAAGATCGAGGCTTGGGCTATCGTGAATATTGGCGAGCAGTTGCTGCTGATATTAGTCATGCCGTTTTTACTGGCAATGATTTTTTATATGCACAATTGCCAGATGTTGCAGCTTGTGTTGCAGGTGAGTCGAGTGAGAGAGCGCAAGAAAGATATTTGGATGCTTTAAACCAGACACGTAAATTACATGCAATCACGGCTGTTACTTATGATATGAGTGCTAGCAATGCTGTGCAACAGGCGGCCTTAATTCAACGTGCAAATAATACCTTATCACATACGCCCGCGAGCAGTGTTGCATGCTATAGCCAAATTGGTTTTGAGGGCAGTCAGAGTAGTAATTTGCATTTAGGCAGTAAAAATAGTGACCCTGCTGATGATTTAATCGGCTTGGTCGATGATGCGTTTAACTTGTCCGCAGTGGCTGGTGTAGGCCATCGGCGCGCGCTATTAAACCCTTTTATGAATTTTTCCAGTTATGGGCAAGTATTTGGTGCTTCTGCTAGTAAGATACTGGATTTTTCACAATATATTACCCCAGATCCTACTGTCATACCTGACTTTATTGCTTTCCCTTATTTGCGTTACCCTTACCTCTTTTTTTCTGACAAAACTCAGCAGCGTACCACGCCGTGGAATTTGACTATTATTGAAGATAAAGTGTCTTTTTGGGCTAATCAGCATGATTACTTTACTGTAGCAGGGCTAACGGTTAGGCAAAAAGATACTGGGAAAGAAATGAGCGTTAGCAATATACATTCTGATACTAAAGGATCGGGTGTGCCTAATAATTTAAGTTGGACTGTCGATAATTGGCAGTATGATACTTGGTATACGGTGAGTGTTGATAATTTACAATATGCCTCAGGTGAGGTAGGCAGTGTTCAGTATGATGTTTTTATTGATTATAAAAATATTATTGATATTACCGCCCCTTTGGAGCCAGGTGATCGACAAAATGGCTCAGCCATGCAAGGTAGTTTATTTGATGTTAATGACAAGGACAGTTATACAGTAGCATTAGCAGGGCAAGTTACCTTTTCAGGGGGCAGTCAATTTGCAAATATGGCTTTTTATATTGCGGTGTATGATGCGAATAAATTGTTGGTAGCGGCTAATGATAAGGCTTTTACTTTGAATTTGTCAGCGGGGGACTATACGGTAGTGGTTGCAAATTGTTTTGAACAAACCTGTTACACAGATCCTAAAAGCTATAGTGTGCGAGTGAATTAAGGGTGAATTGTTAAAGTAAGCGTGACGCAGAGCATCACGGGCTGCATTCCCACGCTGGAGCGTGGGGAGCGATAAGCGTTACCACGATTTAACCCAGTCACCTGTCTTAATGCCGAGCATATGTGGGGGAGCTTCAAGCTCACCGATGGCAAATAGCGGGTTGACTTCGGTAATGGTTAGTACGCCAGTGGGTTTTTTATGGTGGCCAAGTACTTCTTGTTCACTATATAACTTATTGACTGTCCCTAAGCTGCTGTAAACAACAAGTTGATCGCCAATGTTTAAGCGTTCTTGTGCGCCTGCATCTATAAAGACCTGATTATTTTTTATATCCACTATGCGGGTATAAAATGGGTAACAATTTAATGACTGCTGAATATCATGCACTGCGTGATTAATTATTTTAGTGATCTTGTTGCCTGTATCGGTATCACGAAATTGTTCACTCCCCACCATGACATGCTCTGGAATCAAAATATTACCTGAAGCTTGGTCTTTATAGCGGTGTTGGAACAGTAAAGCACCGCTGTAACCATCATGTACATAGATGTCAATGGTAATACTGCGGTCAAGAAAGTAATAGCGGTTGAATGATTTAAACCAAGCCACTACCCCAGAGCCACGATTATATTGTGCGGTGGAAGATTCTAGATCTCTTATGACCCCTGAGAGTACAAACTGTACATGACTTTTTTGAGCTAAGGTCATATTGTTGGCAATATCATAAGGGTGCGCATCTATCAGTTGCGGTGCCAAGTTTGGGTCAGCATACAAGACTGTTTGGGTCCGATTGATGCCTAGGTATGCACCTGATTCCGTTAAAATATTGGCGATTTCTCTAGGAATGCCTGAGACAAGATCATCGGTTTCTAACATACTGGTATGACTTGGCTGCACCATGGGAAAGGCGGTGGCAACAATACGTTTACGATATTGTGGGGTGCACATTTCTCCCGATGTTAAACGTACGATAGCACGCACATGATAAATACCTGCCTCGACCCATTCATCAATGACTTGGGTGTTATTAATCAGGGCGGTAGTTCTTAAAGTGACAGCATCGAGAAGAATGCTATTTTGCCGAATAACGGTGTGGCTGGAGATTTGGCTGTTGTTTTGTAAGGAGGCTTGGCGAATGGCATCGCGAATGGCCATTTTTCTGGCGAGTAACTTTGTGCCATTTTTTATAGCAGCTTGGCCTTCGACAGTGATGATTTGTGCAACTACAGTACTGTCTACTTTTTGGATATTGCTACAAGCTGATAAGGCTATTAATAGTGCTATTAATATGAAGTGTCGTTTTAGCTTAGGCATAAGTAGGGTATCTTTTTTGGTAAATATAGTAGGGCTTGCTGTGCATGGTATGTAAGTACCCAAGCATAATTACTTTAACATTTTACTTGTCTTTTTTTTTCATCTTCGGCGTTGCATAAATAGTTGCGTAGCCAGCTATGCGCCCATTTATGCGCCTTGAAGATGAAAAAAAATCCTGCGTATTGTAGTCAAATTAATTATGCCTGAGTACTTATAGAGCTGGTAGGTTCACAACCAAACCATAATTAGTAGCCCGCTTGTGGAAAGGTGGCCGCTTAATACCTACGTTTTCGACTCTACGGTGCCGCTGCCCCTTCTCCTTCATAAACAATATACTGCCCTTGTCCATAAGGTGATGCATAGGGGTGAAAGTTGCCAGTATGTCCTGCTTCATAGAGAACTGGGTCACCAACAGTGTATCCCCAGCTGATGAAACCGCGTTTTGCATCTCCATTAGAGCTACATGCCATCATTGTATTGAGCAATATTATTGCGAATAATAATTTTAGCTTGGTTTTCATGAGATGTATTCCTTTTTAAAATTCTTTATTGTAAAAACCAGAAACACTAGGTGCGGTATAGCAGTCCATAGTGGTGCAGCTATAATTGCTTAAGCTAGCCATATTGACTTGTGGCAATGTCTGACTGCTGTAGTCACTATGTTGGTTATTGCTGAAGCATTGGCTATGTATTGCGGCGGTACCACTTAAGCAAGTAAAGAATTTAGGTGTTAAGGTGACTTCTAATACGGTTTCATAAGTACTGGCATTGATGGCGGTAATACTCTTCACGCGGGCACCCTTTAGAAATGCATCAATATAGGTTCTATAACTGTCATTTGTTACTACCATATCTGAAACGGTAGTATGTCCATGAATACGCACACCATAAATTTGTTCGGCAAGATTGCGGTAAGCATCCATTTTAGAGGCGCGCATACTCATTAAGCGGCGTTGTTCGGGTGAGTAATTACTGAATATGTCAGAAGTACCATAACCCATTGCGGTCAGTATTTTAATAGGTGGGACTTCAATTTTTGTGACATGTTTGGGTGCGCAAGCGATAAGATTACTGATCATCAGTATAAATATGCCTAGCTGTTTTATATAGTTAATGTTCACTGCCGTCACTCCGTAATGAGGTATGAATTAGGTATCGGCAGTTGGGGGTATTTCTTGAGGGTTAATTGCAGGCGTTTTTTTGTGGGATTAAAGTTTGTTGTGGTAATGCTCCCGTATTCTGCAAGCTGCATACGAGCTACATTTGGGTGAGAAATACATTAGGGAGATGGAAAAAAATAATCATCCAATCTTGTTGGTCTTTTTGTCCGTCTTTAGCGGTGTCGTAACAGTTACGTAGCTTGCTACGCGCCCGTTACGACACCACCAAAGACAAACAAAAATCCTACCCAATATCGGACGATTATTTATTTCCAGCTCCCTTAGTCAATAATATCAAAGCCATTAAAATGTTCAACTGTAGTGAGTGGACTAACACTAACATCGGTTACTTTTGCCAATAAAGACCCCTTATGGCACCATTTTATAAAATCTTCCATAGCGATTACATTAGCGGTTGCGATGATCTCAACATGGCCGTCGGCACGGTTTTTTACCGTGCCTGTAATGGATAGTTTTAGGGCGGTTTTGCGAGTATAGGCGCGAAAGTAAACGCCTTGTACTCGCCCTTGAACGATAATTTTAACCGTTTGCATTAGCGTGTTATTTTCCAGCAATAGTGAATTCTAGGGGTTCTGGAGAAATCATCAGGAATGGTTTGTGCGGTAATGTCTTTTATTTTTAAATCTGCCAATGCTTCGCTATCTAATTTAAAGCGACGAAAGTTAGTTGAGAAATACAGGATGCCATCAGCACTTAATAGTTTGGTGGCGTTACTAATGAGGGCGACATGATCATCCTGAATGGAAAAATTATCTTCCATGCGTTTTGAGTTAGAAAAAGTCGGTGGGTCTAGAAAAATAAGATCATACTGTTTGGCGATATTATGTTGTTTGGCTGCATTTTCCAGCCATTCGGTGCAATCGGCACGAATAAATTGGTTGTCACTCTGCGTCTTGTTAAGTGCCATATTGCGTTGCGCCCAATCTAAATATGTATTGGACATATCTACTGTTGTTGTCGAACTGGCACCGCCAAGAGCGGCCTGCACAGAAACGGAGCCTGTGTAAGCAAATAAGTTTAAAAAGTGCTTGTTGTTGGCTTCTTCACGAATTCTGGTGCGTATGGGGCGATGATCTAAAAATAAGCCAGTATCTAAGTAATCAGTAAAATTAACATAGAAGCGCGCACCTTGTTCCTCAATAATTTCAAACTGGCCTTGGTTGGCTTGTTTTTCGTATTGGTCGATACCTTTTTGCTTGCTGCGTACTTTGACAAAGACTTGTGTTTTTGGAATGGCAAAGTGTTGGGCGATAATATTAATGGCGGCACTTAAGCGTGTATTGGCTTTTTCTGCGGAAATGGTTTTTGGGGCTTGATATTCTTGTACATTAACCCAAGTTTGTGCGCCTTTATAGACATCCACTGCCACTGCATATTCTGGTAAATCAGCATCATAAACACGGTAGCAATGAATGTCTTGACGCTTTAACCATTTAGCAATTTTTTTGCTGTTTTTTTGCAAGCGGTTGGCAAACATTTCTGCACTGGGATCAAGTTCGGCAGTGGTATTGATAACTTGCTCAATACGTTCTTGTTGGTTTTTTGCTTTGGGGATAAAAAAGTTTTTACTTTCAATGCTGAAGCGTAGCAATTTACATTCCAGAGCGCCATTAAATAAGGTAATAGGTTTTTGTGAACGGATACCTAAGCGAAAGCCAAGTTCAGGATCACTGATAATCAAGGCGGCTTGCCAATCTGTGAATTCTGCTTTTAAGGTATCACCGAATTGGCGGTATAGAACTTCCATTTCTTCGCTAGTACCTAAGCGTTCACCATAGGGTGGGTTACAAACAATAATGCCTTGCTGCCAGCTATCAGCGGGAGCTGCATCACTAATATCACGACATTCTACGTGAATTTTATTTGCCAAGCCTGCATTGTCGATATGTAACAAGGCTGAATTCATGGCGCGCCTACTTTGGTCAAAACCAACAATAGTCGGCATTTTTTCTAGACCGACCTGTTTGCGTTGCTCGGCTTCATCAATGAGTGATTGCCACAGAGCGGCATCGTGCTTTTTCCAATGTAGAAAGCCAAAGTGTTTGTGTTGCAAACCTGGGGCATAGTCAGCGGCAATCATCGCAGCTTCTAGCAGAATAGTACCTGAGCCACACATTGGGTCAATTAAGCTGCCACCTTCGGCTGCTATTTTGGGCCAGTTGCAGCGATATAAAATGGCAGAAGCCAAGTTTTCTTTCATTGGTGCGGCAATGCTAATATCGCGATAACCCCGTTTATGCAAGCTGTCGCCTGATAAATCCAAGCTTAGGCTGGCTTGCTCGCCGTTTAGGTAAACATTGATGCGAATATTTGGGTGTTTGGTATCAATATCAGGACGCTTATGAAACTTCTTACGCATTTGATCGACGACGGCATCTTTTACTTTGATTGCACCGAAGTGAGTGTTATTAATTGCTTTTGAGTTTTTGGCATTAAAAGAAACAGCAAAGGTATCATCTGGTTTCATATGATCAAACCAGTTGATTTTATAAATGCCATCATATAAATCTTCTTGGCTAGTGACAGTAAAATTGCTTAAGTTTAAGAAGACGCGATTGGCAATACGTGACCAAAGGCAGACGCGATACGCGGTTTCAATGGAACCATCAAAATAGGCACCTGCTAAGGCAGGCTTCACATTTTGGGCGCCAAGTTGTTTTAATTCGGTAACGAGGATATCTTCCATCGCTTTGGGGGTAGTGGCGAAAAAACGAAAGTCGGTCATGTTTTTGGTTTGTTTGAGTAAAGCCTAATGGAGTGGCGGTTCTAAATGCAGAGTGTTTGATTAAAGCTAGGATAACTGCCAACAGATTTTATCTGATAATGATATTTATTTGTAGCGTTGTTTGAATTATTTTTTAGAGGTGTAATGACTGGCTTTAACCGAATGAGAGCGGTTTATTGGGATCTTTGTTGAAAAGATGTAAATAAGTACCCAAGCATAAGGGAGCTGGAAATAAATAATCGTCCGATATTGGGTAGGATTTTTGTTT